>VAZF01000072.1 GCA_005888425.1 Alphaproteobacteria bacterium | reverse complement strand
CGCTGGCCGATACGCTGCTCCGCCGCGGCATCCTGAGCGAAGAGGACCTTGCCCGCCGCATGGACGCTGTCCGAGGCCGGCTCCAAGACTCCTAGTCGGCTCCCCTCCGGCAATGTTCGAGCGGTACCGCGTCGTTGCCCGCCTCGATCTCGTCGACGGCGTCCTCGGCCTCGGCGCTTGTGAGAGCCGACGCGCCCGGTCCCCGGACAAGCTCCGCGAGCACAAGGATTAGCGCAACAATCACTTGAGGGTTATTTTTGATTGCGCGTTGCACTATTTTTTTG
>VAZF01000236.1 GCA_005888425.1 Alphaproteobacteria bacterium | reverse complement strand
AATCGGGCGCGAAGCACAGTCCGTTTGGGTCGGGCAATTGCTCCTCGGTGATGACAACATCGAGCTTGCCGCTCGGGTCCCAGCGATAGACGTTGGTCGACAATTCGCGCTTCTTGCCGCCGATGAGGCCGGCATTCGGCGCGCCGATGCGCGGGTTGAGCTTGCCATCCGGGTTGGTCGGCCCGCCGGGCTCGTCGGGATGGCCCTCAACCATGCGGTCGCCATACGGCGGGTCGGTGAACCAGACCGAGCCGTCGGGATGCGGCACGATGTCGTTTGGCGAGTTGAGCGGCTTGCCGTCATAGGAATCGGCGATAACGCTCATCGAGCCGTCATGCTCCCAGCGCACGACGCGCCGGAAGAAATCCTCGCAGGACAATTGCCGCCCCTGATGGTCGAAGGAATTGCCGTTGGTGTTGTTGGAGGGCTTGCGGTAGGGCGTCACCCGACCGTCCTCCCAGATGTAACGGTATTGCGTGTTGCCGCTGACGTCGCTGAAGACAAGGTACTGCCCCTGGCTCGACCAGGCCGGGCCCTCGGCCCAATTGGCGCCGGTCCACACCCGACGGATCGCGGCGTTGCCCAGTCTGACGCTGTTGAATGCCGGATCGATGACGATCACGTCCGGGTCGGGGTAGATCGACGGCCGGCCCGGCGTCCAGTCGCGCGGCGGGCTGGTGATCGTGCTCGCGGGCGTGCCGAGCTGCGCATTAGGCGCGGGCTGCGCCTGCGCTCCGGCTCGGCGCGACGCGAACGCGGCTGCGCCGACAGCCCCGGCTCCGGCCAACAGTCCGCGGCGCGACAGTGGTTGGCGCGTGGTCATGTGGCTCCTCCCATAATTCTGCCCGTTTGGTGGGGCGTTTTCTTGACGGTGGGTGCTAGCGCCCTCGGTAATGGCGATAGAATTCGACCGCTTCGGGCCCCTGCTGAAATCCCAGGATGACATTGACGTCGCCGGGCCGGCGGCCGCCGAGCGGGATGGTTTCCTCGATATGGTCGCTGACCGCGGCGCGTTTGGCGCTCGCCGGAATATCGATATGGACCGGGAAGAGCCGCTTGCCGAGGACCGCCTGATCGGGCCCGGTCACCGCGACGAAATACCAGAGGTCGAGGGCGCCGGCGCCGCCTGCGGCTGGACCGCGTTCGCCGACAACGACAACGTCAAGCGCGAGACGCACCGCGTCGCCGGCGCGATCGCATTTAGCCTCGACCTCGCTCAGCAAGCCGTAAAATGCGACCCCCGGCGGCTCGTGCGGCTGGCCGGGCGCGAACAAGGCGGTCTGGGAGAGGGGTTTGAGGATCGCAGCCGTCGGACAGGTACCCGGCTCCAAAATCGGCCGCGCCGCGGGCTCGGAGGAGCCGAACCAGCCGGAAGCCCAGCTGCAGCCGGACAGCGCGAACAGGCCGATCACAGCGGCCCAGCCCGCGCGCTTCGCCCGGGGCGAATCGCACCGCATCGCGGGCCGCCCGCGACGGGCGCCCGAGCTGAAACCGGCCATCCGCGTCCCGATCAGAGCGTGTTGTGAGTTCCGTCGCAGAAGGGCTTGCCGCCGGTCGCTTTGCAGCCGCAGAACCACAGCTCCTCGGTCTTCTCGGCGGTGAACAGCATCGGCGTGATGCCGGTGTCCTTGTGCGAGCCGTCGCAGAAAGGCTGGTTGCTGCTGCGGCCGCAGGCGCACCAGAAGTAGCGTTTGCCCTCTTCGACCGTCACGTTATAGGGCGCCTTTTGCGCCGGGATTGGTTCGGCCATCTTTCTTCCCTGCCATCGCCCTTGCTAGTGTCCCGCGCCGGCGGGCGACGGGAGACGGGAGACTAGGCGAGGCTTGCCACCCGCACAAGCTGGCTCGCGGGTCTGTGAAAGGCGCAGCAAGCGGATGGCAGTCTACACGGAAGTCGGCGATGACGAGCTGCGCGCATTCGTGGCCCTGTACGATCTCGGTGAGGTGCTGGCGTGCAAGGGCATCGCCGAGGGCGTTGAGAATTCGAATTACCTGCTGACCACTGAACGCGGCAATTTCATCCTGACCCTCTACGAGAAGCGCGTCGCGCCCGAGGATCTGCCATTTTTTATCGCGCTGATGGACCATCTCGCGCATCAGGGCGTGCCCTGCCCCACGCCGGTGCGGGCCCGCGACGGCGAGGCGTTGCGGCAGCTATGCGGCCGACCGGCGGCGATCGTCACCTTTCTTACCGGCATGTGGCCGCGCCGCATCGAGCCGTTCCATTGCGCCGGGCTCGGCAGCGCCCTCGCCGCGCTGCATCGCGCCGGCGGCTCCTTCGCCGGTCGGCGGACAAACAGCCTGGGTGTGACCGGCTGGCGCCGGCTTTACGAAGCGAGCGCCGCGCGCGCCGGCGAATTGCAGCAGGGTCTCGCGGCCGAACTCGGCGACGAGCTCGCTTTCCTCGAAGCGTCCTGGCCGCAAGGATTGCCGAGCGGCGTCATCCATGCCGATCTGTTTCCCGACAACGTCTTCTTCCGCGACCGCGAGGTATCCGGTCTGATCGACTTCTATTTCGCGTGCAGCGATTTTCTCGCCTACGATCTGGCGATCTGTCTGAACGCGTGGTGCTTCGAACCGGACGGCAGCTTCAATGTCACGAAGGCGCGGCTGCTCGTCCGGCAGTATCATGCCGCGCGCCCGCTCAACGCCACGGAACTCGCCGCGTTGCCGTTGCTGGCGCGCGGCAGCGCGCTGCGCTTTCTGATGACCCGTTTGTATGACTGGCTGAACCAGACAGCGGGCGCGCTGGTGCGGCCCAAGGATCCGCTCGAATATTTAAAGAAGCTGCGTTTTCACCGTGGCATCTCGGGCCCGGCGGCGTATGGCATCGATGTCTGAAGTTGAAATCTTCACCGATGGGGCGTGCAGCGGCAATCCCGGGCCCGGCGGGTGGGGCGCCATTCTGCGATCGCGCGGCATCGAGAAAGAGTTGTCGGGCGGTGAGCCCGCGACGACGAACAACCGCATGGAGCTGATGGCGGCGATCGCCGGGCTGGAAGCGCTGAAGCGGCCGTGCCGAATACAGCTTTACACCGACAGCCAGTACCTGCGCGACGGCATCACGCGGTGGCTTCCTGCTTGGAAGGCGCGCGGCTGGCGGACCGCTAGCAAGGCAGCGGTGAAGAACGTCGATCTATGGCAACGCTTGGAACGGGCCGCCGCGCCCCACGAGATCGAATGGCATTGGGTGCGCGGTCATGCCGGGCATCCCGAAAACGAGCGCGCCGATGCACTGGCGCGCGGCGCCATCGCCGCGCAGCGCCAGTAGGCCGACGATCAGCCGCCGCGGTGACGCCAGGTGTTGCTGTTGCCGACCTGCTCGGCGGCGTTGCGCTGTTGCAATTGACCCAGCGCGTGGCGGATCGAGGTGAACGCCATCTCGACGCCTCTCTGCTGCAGCGCTCTGCGGATGTCGGCCGGCGGGATGGCGCGCGGCGCGGCCGACCTCAGGATCTCGCCGATCACCTGCGCATTGGCGCCACGCTGTGGGCGGCGGCCGCTTGCCCGTCTGCGGGTGGTGCGACCGGCGGTGCCCGAGGTTGCGCGAGTGCGAGCGGTGGCACGAGTGCGAGTGGTGACACGCCGCGTCGCCCGTGTGCGGGCCGCAGGACGGGCTGTTGTCGCACGGCTTGTCGCTGTACGCGCTCGACGTCTCGTCGTGCGGCGGCGCCGGGCCGGGCGCGCTGTCGCGGCTGCGGTTTCTTGGGCGCGCGGGCGCCCGCGGCGACGTCCGGGAGGCCGTCCGCGACGGGCCGGCGCGGCAGCCGCGCTCGCAGCTCCGGGCGCCGAACGCGACGTGAGGTCCCGCACCGCCTCCATCGCGGCAGCGTAACCCGCGGCGAAAGCTTCGCGGCGTATCGCCTCAATCTGTTGCTGCAATTCCGTCATCGCCGTTCTGGCCATTATCGACCATCCTCCCTGCTTCAGGGACGAACGCTAACACGTTTTCACCTGCCGCAGTAGAACAACTGCTCAGACAGCAAGTGACAATCCGCGAGAGATTTTACTTCAGTCGCTCGCGCGGCGGCCGAATCTCGGTGACGAGATCGCGCAACAGCGGCTTGCCCGGAAGCGGTTCGAGCGTCATGACTTTGTCGTCGCGCAGCCGCGTCGTGCAGGCATAGTCGATGACGCCGTCGATCGCGATCAGGCATTCCTTGCAGACATTCGCGTTGATGCAGCTGTAGCGGATTGCGAGCGACGGATCCTGCTGTCTTCGTATGGCGATTAGCGCGTCGAGGACAGTAGTGCCGGGTTCGAACGGCAGCGCAAATTCCTCATAGCGAGGCTGCGGCTCGTCGGCGGTGCCGCGGCGCACTCGCAAGCGCGCCGTGTGTTTTGTCATTGTGGCGGCCCGAGCGTAATCCCGCCTTCAGCGGTCATCGTGATCCGCTGCGAGCGCGCCCATGCCGGATCGCTGTCGGGATAATCTTCGCGCTGATGCGCGCCGCGGCTCTCGATGCGCGCGGCCGCAGCATGTGCCACCGCGGATGCGGCGATCAGGCTGCCGCGCAATTCGAACCATTCCGCCAGCGCCGGGTTGAATCGCCGCCCGGGCGGGAGTGACAATTTTGGGAGCGCCGCGCGCATCTCCTCGGTCCGCACGATGGCGCGCGAGAGCACTTTGGCGCTACGGAACGGACCGACGTCGCGCCACATGATCTCACGCAATTCGTCGAGCAATTCGCACGCTGCGATATCGCCCTTTCGACCATCGGCGAGAGATCGGATCTGCTCGACAATATCGGCGCCTGCCCCACTCGGCAGGGCCGACATCGGCCGCTTCGCCGCCAACAGTGCTGCGGATCGCCCTGCCACTTCACCAAACACCAGCGCTTCGGGAATGGCGTTGCCGGAGAGCCGGTTTGCGCCATTGGCGCCGCCGGCCGCTTCGCCGGCCGCGAACAGCCGCGGCACGGAACTCGCCATATCCGGGTCGACCGCAATGCCGCCCATATGATAGTGCGCGATCGGCGCGACTTCGACCGGAGCCCTGGCGAGATCAATGCCGTTCTTCGCCAGCCGGCCGATGACCGGCCCGAAGGCCGCTTCGAGCGAATGCCGCGGCACATGCGTGAAGGACAGATAGACACCGCCATGTGGCGAGCCGCGCCCGGCCGCCACCTCCTTCTGGATCGCATAGGTCGCGATGTCGCGTGGCGTCGTGTAGCCCGCGCTCTCATCGCTGCCGTAATCGGCGAGGAATTCGCGGCCGTCGCGATTGAGCAACCGGCCACCGAGCTTGTAGCGGAACGGGTCCCACATGATCGGGTCCATGCCGACGACGCGCGGCGCCAGATGCCCGATCGGAAAGAACTGCACGAATTCCATATCGACAAGCGCGGCGCCGGCCGCGAGCGCCAGCGCATAGCCGTCACCGCCCATATTGGCGGATGCGCTGTTGCGCTGGTAAATGCGCGTGAGCCCGCCGCTGGCGATGATGACGGCCTTCGCGGCAATCCTCACCGGCTCGCCCTCGGCAATATCGAGCGCGACCGCGCCGGCCACTTCGCCGTCATGCACGAGAAGATCGGTGACAGCCAAATTGCTGACGCGGTTTATGACACCGATCTGGCTTATCTGACGCCGCAAGGTGGCGGCGACCGCCGGGCCGGTGTTCAGGAAATCGACATAGCAGCAGCGCGGCCGCGAATGACCCGGGGCGGTGACCTGTGCAATCCGACCGTTCTCACGCCGCGCCCAGCCGACTCGCCACTCCGCCATCTCGCGGATCCGCGCTGGCGCGTCGCGGCAAAGCAAGGCGGCGAGATTTTCGTCGCAGAGGCCGCGCCCGGCTGCGAGCGTGTCGTCGAGATGCGCCTGCCAATCATCTGGACATTCTTCGCCGAGCGCCGCCGCTACCGTCATCTGCGCCATGATCGTCGCGCCGCCGCGGCCGACCAGGCTCTTATCGGCCAGCAGGACATGCCCGGCCCCGGCGCGCGCCGCCGCGATCGCCGCGTACATGCCGGCGCCTCCGGCCCCGACAATCAGCACATCGGTGGCGAGATCGGTCATGTCGAAGATTTGGTGCCGCTGGCCAGGATCGCCATGATCGGCACCGCAAAACCGTCGCCGCGCCGATAGGGCGCCGCGGCGCGAACGATCGCGGCCTCGATCGCCGGGCGCGCTTCGGCGGGCTGCGCCCCAATCAGCGCGGCGGTGCGCACGGTGCCGCGCGATAGCGCG
>VAZF01000235.1 GCA_005888425.1 Alphaproteobacteria bacterium | reverse complement strand
CAGACGCACCTTCGACAACACGCACGAGCTGAATTTCCAGCAATGGGCGGTCGAGGAGTTGAACGTGCCACCCTACCCGGAGGTCCGGCTCTTCATGGCGATCGCGCGGGATTTGTGCGCCCGCCAGCACACGCCCGATCAGCTGGTCCTGATCGTGCGCGAGGCACGCCTCTTCGGCAGCCGGCCGGAGAGCGCCTATCGCTGCGACCAGCTTTAGGCCGCTGCCCGCGCCAATGCCGCGGCGTCTCCGAGCGTCTCCAGTGACATCCCTGCGTCCCACAGCGCCGCCGGGGCGCTGCAGGCGGTGAATTTGGCGCGCGCAGCATCGAGTGAGAGCGGGCGCGCCGGGCTGCCGAGCACCTCGGCAACGTTGCATGCGAGCGTGCGGCCATCCGCAAGATCAAGCTCGACGCGGACGGGATGCAGCGCGTTTAGGTCGGGGTTGTCGTCGGCAATAACCCACAGGCGGCGGGCGAGGGCGAGCGTGTCGGGGTCGCCGAGCGCCTCTGGGGAGAAATCACCGAGACCGACCGCCCCACGCCGGAGGCACACGGCGCCGACATACGGAAGGCACAGCCGGGCATAGGCCACGGTCATCTCTTCATCCGGCGGGCGGCCGACGAGCCGATATGTGAGCGCCGGCACGAGGAAACGTCCGGCCGCGACCTGATCGGGCGTGATCCCATGCGCCGCAATGAGGCGCTGCAGGCCGTCGAGCCCGCCATGCGTCGCGCGGCCGGAGGGCCACGGCTTGTGGCTCAACTCGGAAATCCGCCAGATCCGCCCGAGTTCGTCGAAGGGCGCCGGATCGGCTGCGCCGTCGAACAGCGCGAAATAGCCGAATTGCCCCGAAATCGGCGCGCGGGGGCCGGGCATGCCGCGCCGCGCCAATTCGATCGCGGTCACCGCGGCGCGCGCTGCAAAGCCCATCTGCATCGCCAGTTGTGGGCTCGCTTCGACGTGCGCCTGCATCGTGCCGGCGCATTGTCCGTAATAGATGCCGAGTGCATCGCGGGTCTGCGTCTCGTCGAGGCCGGCGAATAGCGCGAGAGCGGCGGTCGCGCCAAAGCCGCCGCAATTGGCCGGCCGGAAAAAGCGCATCGGCGCGCGGGACGAGAGGCCGAGGTTCACCGCGACATCGACGCCGGCAATAATCGCTCGGATCAGCCCCTCGCCGGAAACACCGCCCTCGCGCTCGGCCCAGCCCAGGAGGCACGGCAAGATCGCGGCCATCGGGTGCACGACCGCGCCTTCATGCACGCAATCGAATTCCTGCGAATGGATCTGATAGGCGTTGACCATCGCGGCTTGGGCGAGCGGCAGCTTCTCGCCGCTGCCCCAGACCGTCGCCTCGGCAGCGCCGCCGGATATACCGGCCATGTCGAGCACCGCATGCCGCCATGGTGCGGCGACGCCGGCAATCCCGACCCCAAGCGTGTCGGCGACAAACGTCTTGGCCGCGGCATGCGCTGCCTCGGGCACCTCACCAGCGGCAATCCGTGTGAGATGCGTAACGATTCTGTCGGCGACAGGATCATCCACCCAATCGCAATCCCAAACCGTCGTCCCGGCGAAAGCCGGGACCCACTTATCCGCCTGCTCAGAAGCTGAAGGGTGGGTCCCGGCTCTCGCCGGGACGACGGTTTTTAAAGAGCGGCCAGTGTTGTGAGCGCACCGACATCCGCGAGCCTGTCGAGGCCGAGGATCGCCGCGCGCAATTCGCGGGCACGCGCGGCGCCGAGCACCGGCTCCGCGAGCGCACCGAATTTGGCGACGAGCCGCTCGCGCTGACCGGCGATGTCGCTGCTTGGGATCCCCGCATCGTGGCTCGCCCGTAGCACGCGGCCATCGCCGAGTGTCACCTCAAGTTCGCCCTTAGCTTGCGGCCAGCCCTGGCGGAAATCGAGCGCGAGCTTGTCGCGCAACCGCACGAGCGCCGGATCGGTTGCCGTCTCACTGCTGTAGGCCGCGAGGCTTGCCGTATCGACACCCGACAATGCCATCGCGACGGTCTGGCGCAGGCTGAACTTGGCTTCGAGCCCGTCGGTCGGCGCCGGGATGTTGCACACCCGCTCGCAGCTCTTATCGAGCGACAGCGTCATGCGCGCGATCTGCTCCGGCTTGACGCCGTGCCGCTCGCGGAGCGCGCGGGCGGATTCGATCGGCCCGTGCGTCAGGTAGCAGGCAGCGTGGTACTTGAACAGATTCGCGAAGATGTGAAACCCGCTCGCCGGCGCTGCGAGCGCGGCCTGCCCATCGAAATCGGGGGCGTGCGTCAGCGCGAAGCCCTGCTCGCATTCGACGAGATCGGGCCGGCTCGAAAAGCCGCGCGCCGCTAGACGGGCCGCCAGCAACCCGCTCTGCGACGCCTTCCCCGCATGGAACGGCTTGCACATCGTGCCGAATTGCGATTTGAGCCCGGCCGCCTGAGTGCCGGCGATGCCGAGCGCGCGCGCCATCGCTTCGGCATCGAGCCCAAGCAGATGCGCGCAGGCGGCAGCGGCGCCGAACGCGCCCACGGTGCCCGTCGCGTGAAAGCCGCGGTCGTAATGGCCGGGCCGCAGGGCCATGCCAATGCGGCACGCCGTCTCGTAGCCGGCGACAAAAGCGGCGACGACCTCGCGGCCCGTGCTGTTGCGCTGCTCGGCCAGGGCGATCAGGCCCGGCAGGATCGCGACCGAGGGATGCCCCGGCATTGCGAGATTGACGTCGTCATAATCGAGCGCATGGCCGATCGCTCCATTGACGAGCGCGGCCGAGAGGGCGGGAAGCTTCACCCGGTGGCCGATGATGCTGGCCTGCGCCGCGCCGCCGGCTTCGGCCAATTCGTCGACCAGAATCGTCGCGAGCGGGTCGTCCGCCCCGGCGAGCGCGACGCCGTAATAATCGAGCACGCATTGCCGCGCCAATTCGCGCACCGGCTCGGGCAACGCCTCGTAGGTCACCGCGCTCGCCTGCGCGGCGAGGGTTCGTGTGAGCTTCGTCGCGACCACCGGGTCTGAAATATGAGTATCCATCGGTTAGATCTTCACTTCGCTGATTTGGATTGTGGGCTCGATGTCGGTGTAGTTCGGGATGTCGCCCATGATGCCCTGCGCATGCGGCGCAAACGCAGCCTGAAACGCCTCGGCCGACTCGCAATAGATGTGGCCCATCGCAACGAATGCCGCCGGCGCTCCCGGCGCCATGCCGGCAATTCCCTGTTCGACGGCCATCCGCTTGCATGTCGATCCAAGCTTCTGTTGCACCATCGGGATGTGCTTCTCGCAGTAGTATTTCATATCGAATTTGGCGCCCGGCCGGTTCGGATACAGCACGCTGACCTTTATCACTGCTCGCTCCCTTCTACCGTCCCTTGAAGCGCGGCTTGCGCTTTTCGTTGAACGAGGCGATGCCCTCGCGGCGGTCCTCGGTCGGGACCATGCGGTTGTACGCCTCGATCTCGAACATCATGCCGCTCGCGAGATCCATCTGCAGCCCGTAATGGATCGCATGCTTGGCCTGGCGCACCGAAATTGGCGCGTTATCGGCGATGCGGCGCGCCGTCTCCATCGTCGCATCGAGCAGCGTGTCGGGCGGGCACAGCCGGTTGACCAGGCCCCAATCATACGCCTCCTGCGCCGAAAACGGTCGGCCGGTCAGGATAATCTCCTTGGCGCGCCGCTCGCCGACCGCGCGCGGCAGGTTCTGGGTGCCGCCGGCGCCGGGCATGATGCCGAGGGTCACCTCGGTCAGCGCAAAGCGCGCGGTCTCGGCGGCATAGAGGAAATCGCAGCACAACGCCAATTCGCAGCCGCCGGCATAAGCGGCGCCGTTGATCGCGCCGATGACCGGCACCGGAGAGCCGCTAAAGGCGCGGATCGCGCGTTCGAACAGGAGATGCTGCACCTGCCACGTTTCGTCGGTCATGCCGAGGCGTTCCTTGAGGTCGCCGCCGGCGCAGAATGCCTTGTCGCCGGCGCCGGTCATGACGATGCAGCGATAGGCGAGCGGGTCGCCATTGACCGCATCGAAGAAATCCAGGAGGTCGCGTCCCATCTGCGTGTTCATCGCATTGGCGACCTGCGGCCGGTTCAGAATCAGCAGGACGAGGCCGTCGCCCTTGTCCTCAACCTGGAGCGTCTCGTAGCTGCGGTCCATTCGGATGCTCCTGCTCGTCAGCCCCGGCACCATACACCGACGCGCTCCGAGCTTCGATGTTTCGGGGACCTCCGCCGTCGCGCTTTTTTCACCACGTTCTCGCACCGGATTTTGCGGAAAAATACGGTCGTGTTTTGCCGCGGCTGAACGGCCGGCGCCGAATCATTGTAGCGCGCCGAGCGGCTGTGCCAACCCAACCCCTGTCCTTGGCTCCATACAACCCGTTGTGATTTCTGTCCTTTTTTGGGCTGTGGACACACTTGATATTGCGCTTCATTCGGCTTGTCTAAAATTGCAAGCAACGCCGCAATCCTTGGGGATCGCCCGTGTCGTCTGAGCCGGTGGTCATCATCGATGACAGCGCCACCCAACTGAAGATCCTCGAACGGCTCGCCAATTCGGTTGGCGGCTGGACCGCCGCCAAGGGGTTCGGCGACGCCGAGGCCGCGCTGTCGTTCTGCCGCGCCAATCCGCCCGGGCTCCTCGTGCTCGCCGCCGCGACGGCGCAGGGCGAAGCCTCCGCATTGATCCATCGGCTGCGCCGGCTCGAAGCCTGTGCCGAGGTTCCGGTCATGGTCATCGGCGCCGATGAGGATCTCGATTGCCTCGAACGCGCGCGCGATGCCGGTGCCGCCGACCATCTGTTGCTGCCGATCAACCACCGCGACTTCCGGCTGCGGGTCCGCAGCCTGTTGCGCTCGCAGCGCGCCCGCCCGCGCGGCGCTCCGGAACAGGTGCGCTCGGATCCCGGGCGCGCGGACGGCGAGCGGCGCCAGGATGGCCTGCGCCAAGCGCACGAGATGCTGTTGCGCATCATCGACGCCATTCCGCGCATGATCTGCGTGACCGGCGAGGATGGGCGCTACGTCCTGGTCAATCGCCAGTTCGCCTCGTTTGTCGGGGTGCGGGCGAGTCGCTTGATCGGCAAGACCCCGCTGGAGGCGCATGGCGGCCCCATTGCGCGCAGCCTCATGGAGATCGATCCGCTGCTGCTTGCCGGCCGGCCGGCGCCGCTCTCGACGGAAGACGAGATTGTCGACCGCGACGGCGAGCCTTGCGTGCTGCTGGCGACCAAATCGGTGTTCCACGGCGACGACGGCGAGGATTCGATGGTCGTCACGGTGTGGCTCGACATTACCGAGCGCAAGGGCGCCGAGCGCGACTTGCTCGCCGCAAAGGAACAGGCAGAGCTCGCCAACCGCAGCAAGACCGAATTCCTCGCCAATATGAGCCATGAGACGCGGACGCCGCTCAACGCGATCATCGGCTTTTCGCAAGTCATCGCCGGCGAGATGCTGGGGCCGATCGGCACGCCGAAATACATCGGCTATGCGCACGACATTCTGGTCAGCGCCGAGCATCTGCTCGGCATCATCAACGACATCCTCGATCTGTCGAAACTCGAAGCCGGCAAGCTCGACCTGGTCGAGGAGGTCATCGATGTTCCGAGACTCATGGAAGACCTGCTGCAGCTTGCCGACGCCAAGGCGCGGGCGAGCGAGATCCGCGTCGCGCTGCGCTACGAGGGCACGATCCCGGCGTTGCGGGCCGATGCGCGGAAGGTCAAGCAGATCGTGCTCAATCTGCTGATCAACGCGGTCAAGTTCAGCCACCCCGGCAGCGAGGTCGCGATCGTCTTGCGCAATCAATCCGGCGCGGTGGTGGTCGACGTCATCGATCACGGCATCGGCATGGACCCCGACGAGGTCACGCTGGCGATGACCCGCTTCGGACAGGTCGCCAGCGCCTGGACACGCAAGCATGACGGCACCGGCCTCGGCCTG
>VAZF01000234.1 GCA_005888425.1 Alphaproteobacteria bacterium | reverse complement strand
TGTGCCGCTCGCGCTCATTTTGGAGCCGGAATTGCGCGGCCAAGTCGCGCCGCCTCGCTTCGCCAATTTGCTGCTGGGGCTCCTGCTGTCGGTCCCGGCAGGGGTTGGTCTTGCCGCGGCATTCTCCGGATTAAGACGGCTTTCCCGTTTCGACAACGGGGCGGGCTGGATCTACGAAGCTGCTGTTCTGCGGATCCTGGTCGCCGCGATGCTGTTCAGTCACGCCGCTGTGATTGGAGTTCTGTCCGGTCCGTCATCCGCCGGCTCGCGCATGCTGCTTACGGCCGAAGCGGGGCTGGTAGTGGGCTGGCT
>VAZF01000233.1:1993-8159 GCA_005888425.1 Alphaproteobacteria bacterium | reverse complement strand
GCGTCCCGTCGCCCATCTCGACATGCTCGAGCCGCTTCAGAAAGCTCATGCCGAGCAGCGACATGCGCAGATTGTCTATGACGGCCGCCTGGACATCGTTGATCGCGAGCTGGCCGATCCGCACCTCGCGCAGCCGCACCGGCGCGGCGCGGCCCTGCCCGTTCGCGGTGCTGGTGACGATGGAATAGGAGAGACTGCTATGACTGATCCCCGCCGCGGCAGCATCGGCCGGGGTCAGCGTCACCGTGCTCGCGCCGGTGTCGACGACAAAGCGCACCGCGGCGCCGTTGACGGCCGCATCGATCCAGAAATGGCCGGCTTTGTCGGCATGATAGACGAGCGCATTGCCGGCGACGTGCTGGGCCGGGCCTGCCGGCGTCGCGACCGCGGCAACGGCCGGCGCATCCTCAGCCGGGATCAGCATGCCGCGATGCATCGCAATCCCGTAAAGCAGCACCGCGAGGCCGCCCCAGATCATCAATTGCCGAACGGCCGAGGCGATCATGTCGAGGCGGCTCCTGCCCTTCTCTACCGCCCCGACTATTCCGGCCCGGCGTTAAGGCGCCGTAAAGGAGCCCGGGATTGCGAGCCCAAGGGCCGCGATTGCACTCTCCTCTTCAGGGGAGATCGGGGCGAGGGAAACCATGGATCGCGACAGAACCGGTTGGCGGATCACGGTGCCGCGCGTCTCGCATATCTCGGCATTGTATCTGATCACCGGTGTCTGCGGCTTTGTGGATGCCGCCTGCTTCCTGTCGATGGGCGGCGTCTTTGCCGAGATTATGACCGGCAACCTTCTGTTCCTGTGCTTCGCGATCGGCACCGGGCAGCCGATCCTCGGCGTCACAAAATACCTCCTCGTCATCGCTGCCTTTCTGCTTGGGGCTCTCGCGGGCGGTCGCTTGCTGCGCGGGCCGCTCGCGGAGCAGCGGATCGGGTTCGCCGTCGAATGGGCGTTCCTCGTCATCGCGCTGGCGCTGACGGCCATCCTGCAGCCGCGCGAGGCCGGGCTGGAGCGGGACGTCGTCACTTCGCTCCTCGCCTTCGCGATGGGTATGCAAAATGCGCTCGTTCGCCGGCATGGGGTGCCGGATCTGGCGACCAATGTGATGACCTTGACCGCAACCGCCTTGGTCGCCGATTCGGCGGTGGCTGGCGGGCACAACGAAAACTGGCGGCGCCGCTCGGTCTCGATCACGATCTTTCTCGTCAGCGGAACGGCGGGCGCGGCGCTGACAACCTGGCTCGGCCCCTGGGCGCCGCTTGCGGTCAGCGTGGCCCTCCTGACCGTGGCGCTGACCGGGCTGATTGTGCGGGATGGGCCATAATTCAATTTTAAGACTTAATCGGCGAGATTAAGCGGAGCAACCTGCTGAAGGGCGCCGCCATGAACGGTCCGACATTCACCGAAAGCCTTGCCGTCCGGCTCCTGGCGCGCGACGGGATCGCGGCCATCTGGCAGCTGCATGTTGCCGCCGCCGCGGCCTACCGAGACGGATACCAGCGGGCCGCCGAAACCGTGCTGCAGATCGCGGACGCGGCGGAGCGCGAGCTGCTCGGCCGCGCCGACACCCCCTGAAACAGGGCGTTAACCCGCCGCTTAGGAACGCGGCGTAACAATCGCGCGAGGTGGCCCGCTGCTCAGCGGCGGGGGTCCTATGGTTGGGGAAATGCCGGGACTTTCGCCGGTGATCGAGCGGGCCACCGCCTCACAGCCCGCCCACCAAGCACTCCGAGCCAAATGGCTGGCTACGACGGGCGCCCCATCCGCGCCAGCTTTCGGTCACAGGATGCTTGATCCGCTGGATCCTGATCCCCCGAAGCAATCGCAGCCTTCGGCTTGCCGGCCACCGCCACTTGGCAGGTCAGCACATCCATCGGCGCGATCTCGGCACGCGCCGCCAATCCGACATAAACGATCAGACCTGACCAAAGCAGGGCGAAGAGCCCGAATGTGCCACCAACCAGTATTCCGCCGGCCCGGCGGCGACTGGTCAGGCGGCGTCCTTTCCTCCCTTTTTGCTTGATGTTGGTGCTGAACATGTGCACCTCGGTTGTCTGTTCGGGCGCGTCGGGGGCATCCGCCTCATACGCGCTCCATGCAGACAATGTTAACGCAAAAGTAACATTAAGCGCCAGCCGTTCTCGCTGGCGCCGCGCGCCGCCCTGCAAAACCGCGATCTACAGCCAGATTCACCAAGCTCTCAGGGCCGCAGAACCGGTTGGTTTGGCTCGGGGCTGGCGAGCAACGTTACTAACGACCCGATTACAATGAACCCCCGCTCTTGGCCTCGCAGCAAGTGGCAAGGCGATCCGGAACATGGAGCGGGATCGGGCTGGTGCTGCCGGTAAGGATTGAACTTACGACCTCCCCCTTACCAAGGGGGTGCTCTACCACTGAGCTACGGCAGCCCTAGTCGTTGCCAAGCGAAATCGGCCAAGCGAAATTGGGGATTACACGAGGGCCCGGCCAGTGGCAAGCCGGCCTTTGATCCTGCCCGCGACCGATCGCGTGCTGGTGCAGGAACCAAAAGCGGGCCATCGCGTTTCGCGACCGTCCTACTTACGATGGAGATGCCAGAATGGCTCGTGGGCCGGCCGCCGCTGTCCTGGCGGCATTTGCCGCACTTGCTCTTGCCGGCTGCGTTCAACAGGAGGCCGCCGCGCCCGCACCGCCGCCGGCCGCGACACCCGCGCCACTGACTTCCGACCAGAATTTCGTCGACCGCGCCGCGCTCGGAACCGGCACCGAGGTCGAGCTCGGCCGGCTCGCCAGCACCCGCGCCGCATCGCCGGCGGTCCGCGCCTTTGCCGACCGCATCATAACCGATCACCGGCAGGCGCACGCCCGGCTGACAAGGACCGAGCGCAGCACCCACATCGCTGCGATGCCGGCGCCGCCGCCTCCGAATGCGCTTACCGCCTTGTCCGGCCCGCAGTTCGACCGCGCCTTCATGCAAGATCAAATCAAAAACCATCAGGAAGCGATTCAGTTGTTTCAGGCCGAGGCGCAGACCGGCCAGGACCCGCGGCTGCGAAAATACGCCAGCGACATGTTGCCGATGCTGTATCGCAATCTCCAGGAAGCCCAGGGGATCGCCGCCCGGCTCGGCGGCTGATCCCGGCTCAGCGGCCGCCAGCAGCCCGTGGCGTTTCCCGCGACGGCATGGACGGCCCTTGAGCCGCACCTGCCCGGAACCTGCCGCTTAAACCGCGTGTTCTCGCATAAGCATTCAATCGGGATACCCCGAAGCTTCTAAGAACAATCTGCTGTTCGGCCCAAGGTTGGTAGACAGGTTCGCTTTCATACGATTGAAAGCAGCGAGGCAGAAACTTGCCGCTTCTGGCCTCGCGTCGAGTGAAACACGCAATTCGCGGCGATCACGCTTTCGGTTTTGCGGCATCGGAGTGAATAATGGTGTGGCGCGGCTCGACGATTGATCCGATGACGGACACCGCCGCATCGGCCGTACTTGAGGCATTCGACGGAGCGCGGGGGGCCGGGCTCCCTTCGGTCGATTGCTATCGCGCCGGAGTCGAAGCATGGCGCCGCACCCATCCGGATCAATCGGCCGAATATGCCGCGAAGCAGGCAGTCGCGGTCATCCTCGCCGCGAAGGTCAGCCTGCGCGTCGAGGAGTGATTGACAGCGTCCTCGCGCTCGCCTTCCATCCGGCCGGTGACCGATTCGTCCGATCTGACGCCCGCCAAGCGCCAGCAGCATGCCGGGCGCGACAAGCGTCTTGCCCGCGCGCTGCGCGAGAATCTGCACCGCCGCAAGCAGCAGGCGCGCGCCAAGCAGCAGCCCCCGACCGAACCCGCGACGGGCCGCCGGGACAACGACCCGCCTGCTTGAGCGGCGCCCCTATCTCCCGTAAAAACAACCGGCATCCGGAGCCCAGGTTATGGACCGCATTTTGATTCGCGGTGGTACGCCGCTTACCGGCACGATTCCGATCGGCGGCGCCAAAAACGCCGCCCTGCCGCTGATGGCCGCCAGCCTTTTGACCGCCGAGCCGCTGGTCCTCGCCAACCTGCCCGATCTCGCCGATATCCGGACCATGGCGAACCTGCTTGGCCAGCACGGCGTCACGATCACAAACGCGGAGGCTGGTGAAGCGCGGCATGGGTCGGGGCAAGTGCTCGAGCTCTCCGCGCGCCACATCACCTCGACGACCGCCCCCTACGATCTCGTGCGCAAGATGCGCGCCTCGGTATTGGTCTTGGGGCCCCTCGTCGCACGCTTCGGCCGCTGCCGCGTATCCCTGCCGGGCGGCTGCGCGATCGGCACACGGCCGGTCGATCTGCACCTGAAAGGACTGGAGCGGCTCGGCGCCGAAGTCGAACTGAGCGAGGGCTATATCGAGGCGCGCGCTCCGAAAGGGCTGCGCGGTGCCGAGATTGTCTTTCCGAGCGTGTCGGTCGGCGCCACGGAAAACCTCTTGATGGCGGCCTCGCTCGCGGAAGGCGAGACCGTGCTGATCAATGCCGCGCGCGAACCCGAGATTACGGATCTGGCGCAGTGCCTCGTCGCGATGGGCGCGGATATCGACGGCATCGGCAGCGACCGTCTCGTAATCCGTGGCGCTTCCAGCCTGCACGGCGCGCGCCATACCGTGATCCCCGACCGCATCGAGACGGGCACCTACATGATGGCCGCGGCGGCGACCGGCGGCGACGTGCGCCTCGTCGGCGCCAAGCTCGACCATGTGGAAGCGCTCGTGCGCGTATTCGAGACGGCCGGGGTGTGCGTCAGCGAGACGGCCGACGCGATCACCGTCCGCCGGCGCAACGGCCGGCTCACCGGCACCGATGTCATGACCGAGCCGTTCCCCGGTTTTGCGACCGATCTGCAGGCGCAGATCATGGCATTGATGGCGACCGCCGAAGGCGCCTCGATGATCACCGAGACGATCTTCGAGAACCGCTTTATGCACGTCCCCGAGCTCGTGCGGATGGGCGCCAACATCAATGTCCACGGCGCCTCTGCGCTGGTCCGTGGCGTGCCGCGATTGACGGGAGCGCCGGTCATGGCGACCGATTTGCGCGCCTCGGTATCGCTGGTCATCGCGGGTCTCGTCGCCGGCGGCGAGACGATCGTCAACCGCGTTTACCATCTCGACCGCGGCTATGAGCGGCTCGAAGAAAAGTTGTCGGCCTGCGGTGCGCGGATCGAAAGGCTGCGGAGTGCCGCCTGACGGCCAGCTTCGGCTGCGCGCCGAGGATGCCGAAGACCTTGCCGTTATTTCCGCTTGCGTACAGGACGCGCTCGTCTCGGTCCGCGATCTCGCTTACGATCGCGAGGCCCGCAGCTTTATGCTGGTTGCCAACCGCTTCCGCTGGGAAGCCGCGAAAGGCGGCGACGGCCAGCCCGGGCGTTTCGAGCGCACGCTGTGCGCGATCGCCTTTGCCGAGGTCGAGAACGTGGTTTATCGCGGGTTCCAGCGCAGCGAGGAGGACCGCATCCTCTGTCTCTTGGCGATCCGCCCGATCGGCACCGCCGCCGGGGCGACGATCGACCTCGATTTTTCGGGCAGCGCAACGATCCGGCTGACCGCTTCGGCGATCCGCTGTCGCGCACGCGATTTCGGCGAGCCCTGGCCGACGGCATTTCATCCCGATCACCCCGACGGCGCGCCATGAAATCGCGCCGCACCGTGCTGAGCGCCCCGAGCGAAGCGCTGATCATGGCTTTGCCGAACGGCCGCATCCTGGGCGAGGTCATGCCACTACTAAAGCGTGCCGGCATCGAACCGGAGCCGGCCTTTACCGATCCGAAATCGCGCAAATTGCGGTTCTCGACTTCCGATCCCGGGCTCGACCTGATCCGCGTCCGCAGTTTCGACGTTGCGAGCTTTGTCGCGTTTGGGGCTGCGCAGATCGGCGTCGCCGGCAATGACGTGCTGATGGAATTCGACTATTCCGAGATCTACGCGCCGCTCGACCTCGATATCGGCCACTGCCGCATGGCTGTCGCAACCCCGGAGGAGGAAGCCGGCGAGGAGGATCCCCGGAGCTGGAGCCATATCCGGGTCGCGACAAAATATCCGGAAATTACCCGCCGGCATTTCGCGGCGCGCGGCGTCCAGGCCGAGTGCATCAAGCTGAACGGCGCCGTCGAGCTGGCGCCAAAGCTCGGTCTCTGCCGTCACATCGTCGATCTGGT
>VAZF01000233.1:0-1897 GCA_005888425.1 Alphaproteobacteria bacterium | reverse complement strand
CTCAATACACGTGACACTGGGTTTGAGACTGCCTTTGCGGCATTCCTCGCCGGCAAGCGCGAGAATGCGGCCGATGTCGACGCCGCCGTCGCCGAGATCATCGAACAGGTCGCAACCCGCGGCGATGCGGCCCTGATCGAATACACCAAGCGCTTTGACCGGATCGACCTCGCTCCCGCGACGCTGCGCCTGACACAGGCGGAAATCGCCGCCGGGGCCGACGCCGCGCCGGCCGACACGGTCGCGGCGCTGCGCCTTGCCGCCGAGCGCATCGAGAGCTTCCATCGGCACCAGCTTCCTGCACCGATTGATTACGTCGATCCCGCCGGCGTTCGGCTCGGTTTGCGCTGGCGTCCGATCACTGCGGCCGGTCTCTATGTGCCGGGCGGCACCGCCGCGTATCCCTCGTCGGTGCTGATGAATGCGATCCCCGGCAAGGTCGCAGGCGTTGAGCGGCTGGTCATGACAGTGCCGGCGCCGAATGGCGTACTCAATCCGCTGGTCCTCGCCGCCGCGCGCCTCGTCGGAATCGACGAGATCTACCGGGTTGGCGGCGCGCAGGCGGTAGCCGCGCTCGCTTATGGCACCGCAACAATCAAGCCGGTCGACAAGATCGTCGGGCCGGGCAACGCCTACGTCGCCGCCGCCAAGCGGCGCGTTTTTGGCCGTGTCGGCATCGACATGATCGCCGGCCCCTCGGAGATCCTGGTTGTCGCCGACCGGCACAATAATCCGGCCTGGATCGCCGCCGATCTGCTGTCGCAAGCCGAGCACGATGCCGCGGCGCAGGCCATCCTAGTGACCGACAGCCGCGAGTTCGCCGCAGCCGTCGAGGCGGCCGCCGCGAGCCATCTCAAGCACTTGCCGCGGGCCGACATCGCGCGGGCGAGCTGGCAGGCGAACAGCGCGATCCTGATCGTCGCCGACTGGGACCAAGCAGTGCCGCTGATCGACCGCATCGCGCCCGAGCATCTCGAGCTGGCGATCGAGGATCCCGACGCGCTCGCGGCGCAGGTACATCACGCCGGCGCGATCTTCCTCGGGCGCTATACCCCGGAGGCGATCGGTGATTACGTCGCCGGGCCGAACCATGTGTTGCCGACCGCGCGCAGCGCCCGCTTTGCCTCCGGTCTCGGCGTTCTCGATTTCATGAAGCGCACGACGATCGTCGGCTGCGACGCCGTGAGCCTTGGCGTTCTCGCGCCGGCGGCGATCTGTCTCGCGGAAGCCGAGGGGCTCGACGCGCATGCGCTGTCTTTGGCCTTGCGGCTCGACCGGCGATGAACAGCGCGAGCAGCCCGACGCCGCAGCGGATTGCGGCGATCACGCTGGACGAGCGCACCGTCATCCGGCGCAGCCGCGCCATCGAGGATGAGCGCGCCGCGGCGATTACCGACCTGTTAAAGGAAAACCACTTTGCGCCGGTATCCGGACTTGGCGGCCCTTATCGCGTGCATCTCGCGGTGGAGGAAAACCGTCTCATGATGGAAATCCGTGGTGAGACGGACGGCGCAAGCGAGTCGATCGTGCTGCCGCTCGCGCCCTTCCGCCGCATCGTCAAAGACTACTTTCTTGTCTGCGAGAGCTATTACGAGGCGATCCGCGACAAGAGCTTGCGGCAGGTCGAGGCGATCGATGTTGGACGTCGCGCGTTGCATGATGAAGGCTCGACGCTCCTGACCGAGCGCCTGGCCGGCAAAGTCGCGATCGATCACGATACGGCGCGCCGCCTGTTCACGCTGATCTGCGTGCTGCACCTGCGCAGTTGAACCGCGATGCAGAAACTGGTGCTCGCCTCGGCTTCCCCGCGCCGGCTCGATTTGCTGCGCCAGATCGGCATCGTTCCCGACCAGATCGAGCCCGCCGATATCGACGAGACGCCGCGCCGCGGCGAATT
>VAZF01000780.1 GCA_005888425.1 Alphaproteobacteria bacterium | reverse complement strand
GCGGCTTGCACGGCATCTGCCGACCGACACTCGCGGGAAACCGCGAGTGGATGATCGCCGGGTCATCAGCGGCATTGTCCATGTGCTGAAGTCCGGTTGCCGCTGGGCGGATTCGCCGCTCGTCTACGGCCCGCGCAAAACGCTGTACAACCGCTTCGTACGCTGGGCGGCCAAAGGGGTATGGCTCGACATCTTCCATGCGCTGGCTGGTGCCGGCGGCCCACCGGCTGAGGTGCTGATCGACTCCTCTGCGGTAAAAGCGCACCGCTGCGCTTCGGGCGGAAAAGGGGGGAACGCAGTCAGGCGATCGGCCGCTCACGTGGCGGGAGGACTACAAAAATCCATGCGCTGACCGACGCCTGCTGTCGTCCGATCGCCTTCCTGCTGACCGGCGGCCAAGTCGCCGATTGCATCGCTGCAGATGAACTCCTTGACCGGCTGCTCAGCGCGGAAATCCTGCACGGTGACAAGGGCTACGACAGCAACGCCGTCCGCCGGAAGATCGAGAGCAAGGGCGTGGTTCCCAACATTCCGCCCAAAGCCAATCGACGCTGGAAGAACTGCTTCTCGCCGTGGCTGTATCGTCACCGCAATGCGATCGAGCGCATGTTCGGACGCCTGAAAGACTTCCGTCGCATCGCAACTCGCTACGACCGACTCGCACGTAACTTCCTGGCCGCTGTCTGTCTGGCCGCTACTCTGTGCTTGCTACTGGTTATGAGTCTGGACCCTAATCTTGGAGATGTGAGGCGCCTTCGCCGACGACCTGAGGCGGCCTCCCCTCACACCGTGAGATATTGGGTTCGGATTGATGCTTCCTCCGCGCGGAACGCAGCGGGGCTCGCACTGTAGACGATCCGGCCCTTGACCATGATCGCGATCCGATCGGCGATTTCCTCCGCGAGCTTCATGTTCTGCTCAATCAGGAGGATCGTGACGCCGCCCTCGCAGAGGCGCCGGATGACCCGCGCCAGCTCGCGCACAACCAGCGGCGCGAGACCTTGACTCGGCTCATCGAGCAACAGCACTTTTGGGTCGCTGACGAGAGCACGGGCGAGCGCCAGCATCTGCTGCTCGCCGCCTGACAATTGCGCCCCTTTGTTGCCGGCACGTTCGCGGAGCGCGGGAAACAGCTCGAACAATCGATCAATGGGCCACTCTTTTGCCGGCCGGCGCTCGGCAACCCGGATGTTCTCGACGACGGTGAGGTCCGGAAAGATCAGCCGCCCTTCGGGCACGTACGCCACCCCGACGCGGGCGACGAGATGCGGCGCCCAGCCGGCGATGTCCCGGCCGCCGAGCAGCACCCGGCCGGAGCTTGGCGGCAAGAGACCCATAATCGTACGCAATGTCGTGGTTTTACCGACGCCGTTCCTCCCGAGGACCGCCGTGATCGTGCCGTCCGGCACCTCGAGGTCAACGCCCTGCAGAACGTGGCTGGCTCCGTAATGGGCGTTGAGGCCTTCGAGCGCGAGCATCAGGCAAACCCACCCAGATACGCCGCTTGCACGCGATCGTCCTGCTTGATCGCTTCAGGCAAGCCGTCAGCGATAACGGCACCGCGATGCAGCACCGTGATCCGTTGCGCCAGGCGGAACACGACCTCCATATCGTGCTCGACGAGGAGCACGGTCATGCGACCTTCGGCGAAGAGCCCGGACAGGGTCTCGACCGCTTGCGCCGTCTCCTCCACCGAAAGCCCCTGCGTCGGCTCATCGAGCAACAAGAGCTGAGGGTCCTGGGCCAGTGCCATCGCGACTTCAAGGAGACGCTGGTCGCCATGCGACAGGAGACCGGCCGGGCGATTGCCGATCACCGAAAGGCCGAGCCGCTCGAGTGCGGCATCGGCGCGATCGCCAGCGACCTCGAACACCGCTCGACCGCCATAGAACTGCCAGCGGCGGGCTTCGCGCGCCTGGGCGGCTAGGCGGACATTCTCTCTCGCGCTCATCGCGGGGAAGAGCGCGGTCAGCTGAAAGGTGCGCGCGATGCCGCGCTGGCAAATGCGCGATGCCGAGAGGCCGGTGACGCTCTCGCCGGCAAACCGGACCGTGCCATGGCTCGGCTCCAGTATGCCCGTGATCAGGTTGAACAGGGTCGATTTGCCGGCGCCGTTCGGACCGATGACGGCGCGCACCTCGCCCTCCGAGACCCGCATCGACACATGGTCGACCGCGACGAGGCCACCGAAGCGGCGCGTCAGTTCATCGAGCTCGAGCAACGCCACGATCAATTTGCGGTTCGGCCCCGCTGCGACGAAAGCGGGCACGAACCAGGCCCCAGATCCCCTCCGGCGCAAACATCACGAAAGCGATGAAGATAAGCCCAAAGAACAGGGCCCAGGCCTCGATGTAATTGCTCAGCTGGTGCTCGACGATCAGAAAGAAAGCAGCGCCGAGAATGGGGCCGATCAGTGTGCCGGCGCCGCCGATGATCACCATGATCAGGACTTGACCGGACAGCAGCCAGAACAGCAGCTCGGTGTTCGCGAATCCGGCAAAAGGCGCATAGAGCGCGCCGGCTAGA
>VAZF01000232.1 GCA_005888425.1 Alphaproteobacteria bacterium | reverse complement strand
AGAGAGCCCGGCGGCATTCGGTTTCCATGTTGCTCAAGGGAGGACATGGCGATTGATTGTCGATAAAGCAGGGCTGCCTGAAGCGGACGCCTGGACCTGGCAGACCAGCCGAAAGGAAGCGACTAGCGTCGATCCTATCCCGGCGACACCCCGATGCTGGAAGAACCCGGCGACGAGCTGCCGATCGTGTTTGTCTCGCGGCCGCCGCTGATATCGCGGGTTTTTCCCGGTCTGTAAGGCACGGATGCTGAGCAGGGGCTCGAGGGCTCGGCCCCCTCCGCGCCTGCCGGCGTTATTGAGCGCGCTTCGGGCCGAAATTCTGGAAGCGGCGGTTGAAGCGAGCGAGCTGCCCACCGGTGTCGAGCAGCCGCTGCTGGCCGCCGGTCCAGGCCGGGTGCGATTTCGGGTCGATCTCGAGGCGCAGCGTGTCGCCCTCCTTGCCGTAGGTCGAGCGGGTCTTGTAGCTCGTCCCATCCGTCATCAGGATTGTGATCTCGTGATAATCCGGGTGAATGCCGTCCTTCATCGCCCTAATCCTTTAACTCGCGGCGGTATATAGCGGCGCCGGCTGCGCGAGACAATGCGCCCAAAGGTCCTCTCCGCACAGCGGGAGAGGGCGTTCTAAGCAGTCTCGGTCAGGTATTCCATCGCCGCTTGCACGGCGCCCTTGCCATGCGGCACGCCGGTCAAGTCGAGCGCCATCTCGACCGCGGCGATGGCGCCCAGCACCATCGGTTCGTTCAGATCGCCCATATGGCCGATCCGGAACACCCGGCCCCGGAGCCGGTCGAGACCGCCGCCAAGCGAGATGTTGAACTTGTCGAGTGCCGCCTGCCGCACTTTGTCGGCGTCATAGCCCTCCGGCACCAGGACGGCGGTGATCGAGTCGGATTGCGCGGCGGGATCGAGCCCAAAGGTCTCCGGCCCGTTATTGCTGCGCCAGACGCGCACGGCGCGGCGGGTCGCTTCAGCCAGCCGGTGATGGCGCGCGAAGACGTTGTCGAGCCCTTCCTCTTCGAGCATGCGTAGCGATTCCTGCAGCCCGAAGAAGAAATGTACCGGCACTGTGCCGTTCCAATACCCTTGCGTATTCTCGCCGAGGAGCCGCCGCCAGTCCCAATAGACGCGCGGCAGCTTGGCCGTAGCGGTCGCGGCGAGCGCCTTGGCGCTGATGCCGGTAAACGCCATGCCGGTCGGCAGCATGAGGCCCTTTTGCGAGCCGGCGACGACGACATCGACGCCCCATTCATCCATGCGGAAATCAAACGAGCCGAGCGAAGAAATCGTATCGACGAGAAAGAGCGCGGGGTGCTTCGCCGCATCGATCGCGCGGCGCAATGCGGGGACGGGGTGGGCAACACCGGTCGAGGTCTCGTTGTGGACGACTAGCACCGCCTTGATCTGATGCTGCGTGTCGGCGCGCAGCCGCGCTTCCAGCTTTGCCGGGTCGGCGGCGCGGCGCCAATCATTGGGCAAGGTCTCGACCTCCAGCCCAAAGGACTGGCCGCGCATGCCCCAATTCAACGAGAAGAACCCGCTCTCGACCAGCAGCACCTTGTCGCCCGGCGAGAACAGGTTGACGAGTGCCGCTTCCCAGGCGCCGTGCCCGGTCGCGGCATAGGCGAGGATCGTGTGCTCGGTTTTGAAGACGCGCTTCAGCCCGGCAAAGCATTCCTCAGAGATCGCGCGAAACTGCGCGCCGGTAAAATCGATCGTGGCGTGGTCCATAGCCCGCAGAATGCGGTCCGGAATGTTGGTCGGGCCGGGGTTCATGTAGAATTGCCAGCCGTGCGCCATCTCGCTCACCTCTGAAGTCGTCGGCGTCGCGGCCGGGTCCCGCGTCGCCGAAGCCGCCCCGCCGCACCATAATCGCCGCCGCGAGTAAAACAATTGATAGAAGGGACGCAGCGGCCGGCCGCCGCATTCTGCCCACCCTCTGCACAAAAAGAAGGCAGGGCACGAGGCCCTGCCAGCGAATCCTTCGTCGCCTTTCTTGCCGGAACTCGGATTCCGGCCGGTAAAACCTCCCTAAACTCGGGCCAGGCTAGCTGCCTGTGCGTTTTGCTTATGACGCGATAGTACGCAAAATGCCGCAGGCGGTCACGCGCTTTTTTGCGCCGGGGAGTGTTTTCGCGACGGCCCCGGTACTAGACTGCGGCCGCTGCGCAAGCGAGGAGCCATGCGCCTTTCCCAGTACTTCTTGCCGCTGCTGCGCGAGAACCCGAGCGAGGCGCAGATCGTCTCGCACCGGCTGATGCTGCGCGCCGGCATGATCCGCCAGTCCTCGGCCGGCATCTATTCCTGGCTGCCGCTGGGTTTCCGCGTGCTGAAGCGGGTCGAGCAGATCGTGCGCGAGGAGCAGGACCGCTCCGGTGCGCAGGAAATCCTGATGCCGACGATCCAGCCGGCCGAACTGTGGCGCGAAAGCGGGCGGTACGACGATTACGGCAAGGAAATGCTGCGCATCAAGGATCGCCACGACCGCGAGATGCTGTACGGGCCGACCAACGAGGAGCAGGTCACCGAAATCGTCGGCGCCTCGATCAAGAGCTATCGCGACCTGCCGAAGAACCTCTATCACATCCAGTGGAAATTCCGTGACGAGGTGCGGCCGCGGTTTGGCGTCATGCGCGGCCGCGAGTTCCTGATGAAGGACAATTACAGCTTCGATCTCGACGCGGCGGGCGCCAAACACTCCTACAATAAGATGTTCGTCGCCTATCTGCGCACCTTCGCGCGGATGGGGCTGAAGGCGATCCCGATGCGCGCCGACACCGGCCCGATCGGCGGTGATCTCAGCCATGAATTCATCATTCTGGCCGAGACCGGCGAGAGCGAAGTCTATGTTGATCGCGATTTCCTCGATTTGAATTTCGAAAATCCCGATGTCGATTACGACGACGAGCAGATTGTACAGACGATCGTCGACTATTTTACGTCGCTGTACGCCGCGACGGGCGAGATACACAAGCCGGAAGCCTGCCCCGTACCGCCTGAACGACTTATCGCTACCCGGGGCATCGAGGTCGGCCAGACCTTCTATTTCGGCACCAAATACTCGGTGCCGATGGGCGCGGTCGTCGCGGGCCCAAACGGCGAAGAAGTGCCGCTGGAAATGGGCTCCTACGGCATCGGCGTGTCGCGCCTCGTCGGCGCGCTGATCGAGGCCAATCACGACGATAACGGCATCATCTGGCCGGAGAGCGTCGCGCCGTTCCGTCTCGGCCTGATCAACCTCCGTCCGGCCGACGATAAATGTAGCGCCGCCGCCGACGACCTCTACGGGAAATTGCGCAATGCCGGCATTGACGTGCTGTACGACGACCGTGATGACTCGCCGGGCGCCAAATTCGCCGCCATGGATCTGATCGGCCTGCCCGACCAGCTTATCATTGGGCCACGCGGCCTCGCCGCCGGCAACATCGAGTGGAAGCATCGTCGGGACGGCGCCCGGCAGGATCTGCCGCTCGACACCGCCGTGGGCCGGTTCGCGGCGTGATCTTCGGCGCGTTCGAGCGGATGGTCGCGTTCCGCTATCTGCGGGCGCGGCGGGCGGAAGGCTTCATCTCGGTTATCGCGATCTTCTCGCTTCTCGGCATCGCGCTCGGGGTCGCGACCCTGATCATTGTCATGTCGGTCATGAACGGCTTTCGGGCCGATCTGATCGGCCGCATCCTCGGGCTCAACGGCCATCTCGGAATCTATGCCGACACCGGGCCGCTCACCGATTTCGACGCTGTCGCGGCCCGGGTACGGCAAATGCCGGGGGTCGTCAGTGCGACGCCGTTGATCGAGGGCCAGGTCATGGCGACCGGCGAGAACGGCGCCGCTTCGGGTGCGCTTGTCCGTGGCATCCGCCCCGACGATATCCGCAACCGGGGCCTGATCGCCGAGCACATCGTCGCCGGCTCCCTCGCCGATTTCGGCGACGACGGCATCGTGCTCGGTGAACGTCTGGCGCGCCGGCTCGGTCTCGGGGTCGGCGGCCGCGTCACGCTGATCGCGCCGGAAGGCACAGACACGGCCTTTGGCACGATGCCACGCCTCAAGACCTACGAGATCGCGGCCCTGTTCAATGTCGGGTTCTACGAATACGACAACAGCTTTGTCTATGTGCCGCTCGCGGCGGCGCAGATCTTCTTCCGCATGCCGAACGCTGTCAGCGATCTCGAAGTCTTCGTCGCCGACGCCGATCGAGCGAGCCAGGAGGGGAGGGCGATCGCCGCCGCGCTCGGCGGCCGCGTCCGTATCGTCGACTGGCAGCACGCCAATTCGAGCATCGTCAATGCCGTCGAGATCGAGCGCAACGTCATGTTCCTGATCCTGGCGCTGATCATCTTGGTCGCCGCCTTCAACATCATCTCCGGCATGATCATGATGGTGAAGGACAAGGGCCGGGACATCGCCATCCTGCGCACGATGGGCGCCTCGCGCGGCATGGTGTTGCGCATTTTCATGCTGAGCGGCGCCTCGATCGGTGTTGTCGGAACACTGGCCGGCTTTGCGCTCGGCGTTGTGTTCACCGACAACATCGAGCGGATCCGTCAGTTCATTCAGGGTATCCTCGGCGTCAATTTGTTCTCGGCCGAGATCTATTTCTTCACGCGCATCCCGGCGCATATCCAAGCAGAGGATGTCGCGACCGTCGTCTTGATGGCGCTCGCGCTGTCGTTTTTGGCGACGCTCTACCCGTCGTGGCGGGCGGCGCGGCTCGATCCCGTCGAGGGGCTGCGCTACGAATGAGCGACCGTCCGCCGGCGCTCGAATTGCGCGGCGTGCGCAAGGTGTTTCGCCAGGGTAGCGTCGAGCTTGCGGTGCTGAACGGCGTCGACCTCATGCTTGCGCCCGGCGAAATCGTCGCGCTGGTTGGGCCGTCGGGGGCCGGCAAATCGACGATGCTGCATGTGGCGGGGCTGTTGGAGCGCCCGGGCGGCGGCGCCGTTTTGATCGAGGGGCGCGATTGCGGCGCCCTCTCCGATGAGCACCGAACGATGCTGCGGCGCCGGGCGCTCGGCTTTGTCTATCAGTTTCATCACCTGCTGCCGGAATTCTCGGCCGTCGAGAATGTCATGTTGCCGCAGATGATCGGCGGCGTCCGGCGCGCCGACGCCCGGCGCAAGGCCGAGGCATTGCTCGGGCGGGTCGGCCTTGCGGAGCGGCTGGCGCATCGCCCGGCGCGGCTCTCGGGCGGCGAGCAGCAGCGCGTCGCGATCGTGCGTGCGCTCGCGAATGATCCGAAGATCCTTTTGGCCGACGAGCCGACCGGCAATCTCGATCATACCACAGCGGCGGGCGTTATGGAGACGCTGATCGAGATCGTACGTGCGCATGGCCTGGCGGCACTGATCGCGACGCACAACCTCGAACTCGCCGCCCGTCTCGACCGCACCGTCGCACTGGAAGACGGAACGCTTCGTGCCGTAGCCTAGAGCGGTGGGGGCGTGCCGCCGGGAGCATCTTGA
Organism: Alphaproteobacteria bacterium; assembly: GCA_005888425.1. Taxonomy (GTDB): domain Bacteria; phylum Pseudomonadota; class Alphaproteobacteria; order ATCC43930; family CGMCC-115725; genus DATARH01. The sequence continues at coordinate 5,557 of VAZF01000232.1, read as the reverse complement.
TGAGCATCTTCGACGACCTGCGGATCGCCTATCGCGCCTCGCAGGAAACCTATCGCGACTATGCCCGCAACTCGCTTGCCGCTGCGCAGGAGCTCGCGCACTCGTTCCGGGAATATATCGGCGCGCCGGAAACCTATGCCGACCCGGACGGCGAGACCCGCCGGCCCTATGTCCATCTCCTCTCCTTCCAGATCCCGGAGGGCGTGCCCACCGCTGTGCAGCCGGAGTCGCAGAACGACATTTTGACTCGGGAGCCCGATGGCTTCTGGCGTTTCGCGATGTCGCTGACGCTCGACCGCGACCTCGAGTCTTTCCCCAAGCAGCAACTTGTCTTTTTTATGCGACTGAAAGTGCGCGGCGGCGCCTGGCAGGTCCAGCTGCTCGATGACGGGTTTCAGGAATTCCGCATCTCGCCGCCGCGGGGGAGCGATAACAAGCCGCTGTTCGACCACATGATCGGGATGGTGCGCCGGTTGTTGGCGACCAAGCCCTGGGAGGGCGTCGAGAAACTCCCGATCGGCTTTGAGCTGCAGCACCCGAACCCGGTCGACGACAGCGAGACGCCGGAAGCGCCTTTGGCGCAACCATAGCGGGTGCGCGTACCACCGATTCGAGGCGAACCGAGGCGGCAATCCCTAAAGCCGTCACCGCGGCAGCGGCATCTTCTAAGCCAGGTGACAGGAGCGTGTATTCGCTGTTCCGCCATGCCATCTTGAGGTCGGGCCAAGACTTCATCGAAACGCCATGCCGCTCGCCGATTTTATCCATCTCCGCGTGCACAGCGCTTATTCGCTGTCGGCCGGGGCGATCAAAACCAAGGAATTGGTGCAGCTGTGCCGCGGCGAGGCGATGCCGGCCGTCGCGATCACCGACAGCGGCAATCTGTTCGGCGCTCTCGAATTTGCCACTGCCTGTTCCGAAGCCGGCATCCAGCCGATCATCGGCTGCGAGATCGCGCTCGCACCAAACGGAGGCGGCCGTAACGGCCGCGCCGCAAACGGCAATGGCCAAGCGCATGCCCCAAATGGACATGGCGAACGGGACCGCATCGTGCTCTTGGTCCAGAGCGAGGCCGGCTATCGCAATCTGCTGAGCCTCGTCAGTCGCGCCTTTCTCGATGGCGAAGCGGGCGGGGAGCCGTCGGTCGCGCTGGCCGATCTCGCGAAGGACATCTTTCCCGGACGGCTCTACATCGAAGTGCAGCGCCACGGTTTGCCCGAGGAATTGCGCAGCGAGGCGGGACTCGTCGATCTCGCCTATGCCCATGACCTGCCGCTCGTCGCGACAAACGATGCCTATTTCCCCGACCGCGATTTCTACGAGGCGCATGACGCCCTTATGTGCATCGCGCAGGGCCGCATCGTCGCGGATGACGACCGGCGGCGCCTGACCCCCGAGCATTTCTTCCGCCCGGCGGAAGAGATGCGGGCATTGTTCGCCGATCTGCCGGAGGCCTGCGATAACACAGTGGTCATCGCCCGGCGGTGCGCTTTCATCCCGCAGGCTCGGAAGCCGATCCTGCCGGCGTTCCCGCTGCCCGCGGGTCAGGACGAGGTGAGCGCGCTGCGCGCCGCGGCGCGCGGGGGTCTCGCCTCCCGCCACGCGGCCCCCGTTTTTGCCGCGGCAGACGACGAAGCGCTCCGGCCCTACCGCGAGCGTCTCGAATTCGAGCTCGACATGATCGTTAAGACCGGGTTCGCCGGCTATTTCCTGATCGTCGCCGATTTCATCCAATGGGCGAAGCGGCAGGATATCCCGGTCGGGCCGGGGCGCGGTTCGGGGGCGGGCTCGGTCGTCGCTTGGGCCCTCACGATCACCGATCTGGACCCGCTGCGTTTCGGGCTGCTGTTCGAGCGCTTTCTCAATCCCGAGCGCGTGTCGATGCCGGATTTCGACATCGATTTCTGCCAGGATCGCCGTGATGAGGTCATTCGCTACGTCCAGCAGAAATACGGCCGCGACCGCGTCGCGCAGATCATCACCTTCGGCAAGTTGCAGGCGCGCGCCGTGTTGCGCGATGTCGGGCGGGTGCTTGCCATGCCCTATGGACAGGTCGACCGCATCGCCAAGCTCGTGCCGTACAACCCGGCGCATCCGGTCAGCCTCGAAAAGGCGATCTGGAGCGAGCCGCAATTGCAGGCCGCGCGTGACAGCGACGAGGCCGTGGCCCGGCTATTGACGACGGCGCTGCGGCTGGAAGGCCTTTACCGCCACGCCTCGACGCATGCCGCTGGCGTCGTCATCGGCGATCGCCCGCTGCGCGAACTCGTGCCGCTCTACCGCGACCCGCGCTCAGATATGCCGGTGACGCAGTTCAACATGAAATGGGTCGAGCTCGCCGGTCTGGTCAAATTCGACTTCCTCGGGCTCAAAACGCTGACCGTGCTGGCACGCTGCCTCGACCTATTGGCGGCGCGCGGCATCGATCTCGATCTCGCCAACCTGCCATTTGATGACCGCCCCGCCTACGAGCTCCTGGCGCGCGGTGACACGGTCGGGGTGTTCCAGGTCGAAGGCGCCGGCGTGCGCGACATGCTGAAGAAGCTGCGCCCCGACCGCTTCGAAGACATTATCGCCGTCGTCTCGCTGTACCGTCCCGGGCCGATGGAGAACATCCCGCGCTACATTGCGGTAAAGCACGGCGAGGAGAAGCCCGACTACCTGCACCCAGCGCTTGAGGAGATCCTGAAGGAAACCCACGGCATCATGATCTACCAGGAACAGGTCATGCAGATCGCCCAGGTGCTGGCGGGCTACACGCTGGGCGGCGCCGATCTGCTCCGCCGCGCAATGGGCAAAAAGATCCAGTCGGAAATGGACGCCCAGCGCAAAACCTTCGTCGAAGGCGCGGTGGCGCGCGGCGTCGCACCGGGCAAGGCCGAGCAGATTTTCGATCAGATGGCCAAGTTCGCCGGCTATGGCTTCAACAAATCGCACGCCGCCGCCTATGCGCTGGTGGCGTATCAAACCGCGTATCTAAAGGCCAATTACCCGGTCGAGTTTCTTGCCGCGTCGATGACCCTGGACCTCGGCAACACCGACAAGCTCAATCATTTCCGGCAAGAGTTAGGCCGGCTCGGCATTGCGCTGCTACCGCCCGACATCAACCGCTCCGAGGTTGCTTTCTCAGTCGAGACCGATCCTAAGACTGGTAAGCCCGCCATCCGGTATGCGCTCGCCGCCGTCAAGGGTGTCGGCGAGCAGGCTATGAGCGAGTTGGTCGCCGAGCGTGCCGCGCACGGTCCCTATAAGGATCTGTTCGATTTCGCTCGCCGCCTCGATACAAAGAGTTTCAACCGCCGGCAGTTCGAAAACCTTGTGAAGGCAGGCGCCTTCGAGTGCCTGAACCCGAACAGGGCACAGAGCTTTTCGGCTGCCGAGCTCTTGCTGCGGCAGGCAAGCCGAGCTGCCGAGGAACGGGTCACAAAGCAGGAAAACCTGTTCGCCGCCGTCGATTCCGGTTTCGCCGCCCGCCCGTCATTGCCGGTTGTTGCGGACTGGCCGTCGGTCGAGCGCCTGCAGAACGAGTTCGAAGCGATCGGCTTCTATCTATCGAGTCACCCGCTCGACCCCTACGCCAAGAGTCTGGAGCGCGCCGGCGTTCTGCGCTGGGTCGACCTGCCGGCGGCGCTCGCCGCGAACGGCTCCAGCCGCTTCCGCCTGGGCGGCATCGTCATTGGCAAGAAGGAGCGCACTTCGGCGCGCGGCAACCGCTTCGCTTTTGTGCAGCTGTCGGACACATCGGGGGCTTTTGAGGTCACGATGTTCTCGGAAGCCTTGGCGCAGGCGCGCGGTCTCTTGGAAGGAGGTCAGCCGCTGATCGTCACGGTCGATGTACGGCGCGAGGATGAAAGCCTGCGGCTCACGGTGCAGAAGATCGAGCCGCTCGACACGATCGTCGCGCAAGCGGCGGCTGGGTTGCGCATCTTTGTCGCCGAGGCCGAGGCCTTGCCGCGGCTCAAAAGCGTCATCAGCCGCGAGGCGGGCGGCCGCGGCCGGGTCACCGTCGTGCTCGATCTGCCGAGCCGCGAAATCGAGGTGGCGCTCCCCGGCGGGTTCCGCATCGATCCGAAGATTCGCGCCGCGGTCAAATCGCTGCCCGGCATCATCGACGTCCACGAGATCTGAGAATGAAAAGACCCTCTCCCGATGCGGGAGAGGGTCTTTTTCCAATGGTCGCTCTCATAGACGGCCTTGTAGAGCGCCTCGCGTTGCCCCTCGCTCTCAAACCGGCGCAGCCAGACATACACAGACTCATCGGCTTCACCGCGCAAGCTGCCGGTGATCACCATGCCCTTGGCGACCTGGAACGGGATGATCTCCTCCTCCATGACCTTGAGCCATTCCTGCATCTTGCCGGGCCGGACCTTGTATTGGCGCAACTCGTAGAAGGCCATCGCCGCCGCTCCTCTCGCGTATTCCGTCAGGGGTGGGTGACCTTAGGTCCGGGATAGGAGACGGTCAAATCCCTGTGGCAGCGCCGCGCTTGCCAAACCGGCCAGAGGGCCTTACCTAATCCCGGCGTAACCCACACGCAGGGCTGCGGCCTCCCCGAAGGGGCTGGCCGCTCCGGTGTCGGCTTTCCGCGAAGCGGAACGGTCGATTGTCCCCTGCGGCGGCATAACCGGAAAGGAAGAGATATGGCACTCCCCGATTTCACGATGCGCCAGCTATTGGAGGCCGGCGTTCATTTCGGCCACCACACGCGGCGCTGGAACCCGAAGATGTCGCCGTACATATACGGCGTCCGCAACGGCATCCACATCATCGACCTTGAGCAGTCCGTGCCCTTGCTGCGGCAAGGCCTCGAGGCGATCCGCGAGATCGTCGCCGGCGGAGGCCGGGTGCTGTTTGTCGGCACCAAGCGCCAGGCCCAGGAGGCGATCACCGAGGCAGCCAAGCGCTGCGGCCAGTATTACGTCAATTACCGCTGGCTCGGCGGCATGTTGACGAACTTCAAGACGATCTCGCAATCGATCAAGCGCTTGCGCGAGCTTGAAGAGCGCCTCACCACTGAGGAGAGCGGCCTGACTAAACGCGAGCTGCTCGAGCTGACCCGCGACCGTGACAAGCTCGAACGCGCGCTCGGCGGCATCAAGGAGATGGGCGGCCTGCCCGACATCCTGTTCGTCATCGATACGAACAAGGAGGCGATCGCGGTCCAAGAGGCCAATAAGCTGCGCATCCCGGTCGTCGCGATCCTCGATTCGAACTCTTCGCCGGACGGCATCGCCTACCCGATCCCGGGCAACGACGACGCGATGCGCGCGATTCACCTGTACTGCGATCTGGTTGCCGGGTCGGTCCTCGATGGGTTGCAGGCCGAGCTCGCCGCTTCTGGCATCGATGTCGGCGCCCGCGCCGAGCTTCCGGCAGAGGCGGTGCCTGAAGAGGACGAGCTGGCCGATGAGCCGGCACCCGAGGCACTCGCCGAGGAAACGGTCAGCGAGCAGGCCGCCTCCGAGGCGACGTCGGCGGCAAAGTAGCGCCGGCTCAAGCAATGCCGGCCCGGGACGATTTTACGAGAGGATGATGCGATGGCCGAGATAACGGCGGC
>VAZF01000231.1 GCA_005888425.1 Alphaproteobacteria bacterium | reverse complement strand
GAGGATCAGCCGCCGCGCCTCTTCCGGAGAGCGCCGGAGCCTTTTAGCCGAGGCAGGCATCAGAGGCCTAAGATCTATATTGACATTATTGTCAACATTCTCTATCTTGATCCGATTGCACCGACAAGCGGGACGATTGCCATGTCATCTCCCACCGATACCCGCCTCCATCCGATCGCCGCCTATCGCGCCGTTCGCAAGCTGATGCAGAACCGCGAGGATACGCGGCAGGTGTTCTTGTTGATCGATGCGCTGCGCGGCAAGACCACGCTGCGCCAGCTCGCGCGCTTTCGCCAGACCGAATTCGGCCAAAGGGCACTGGCCGAGCGCCGCCGCCTGTTCGACCGGCTCGAGGATTGGGAAACGCTCAAGGCGTTGCCCGCGGGCACGCTGGGACGGGCCTATAACGAGTTCATGGCGAGCGAGCATCTCTCGGCCGCAGGGCTGGCCGAGGTCTCGACGATCCCGCAATCAGACGATGACAGCATCTGGTTCCGCGAGCGCAATCGCGAGATGCACGACCTGCTACATATCGTGACCGGCTATGGCCGCGATCCGCTCGGCGAAGCCTCTCTCGTCGCGTTCTCCTACGCGCAGACCCGACAATTGGGGTTCGCGGTCATCGCGCTGTTCGCCAGCCGGCGCATCTCGCAAGCGCGTCCCGGCCAGCCGATCCGGCGCGTCATCTTTGAAGGCTATCGCCGCGGCCGGCGCGCTCATTGGCTGATCGGCGCCGACTGGGAGACGCTGTTGAGCCGTTCCGTCGAGGAGATCCGGCAGCAATATGCGGTCCCGCCAGCCTATTATTATCCGAAGGTCATCGCGGCGATTGGAGATTCCGGCGACATCATGGCCGCCTCCCGTCCGGCGACCGCGATGCCTGCCTGAACCGCTTAGCTGCGTGGGGCGAGGAGCGCGAGGTACTCCCAGGCGAAGGTCGCCGCGGCAAGCGCGGTGATCTCGGCGACATCGTAGGGCGGCGACACCTCGACAACGTCCATGCCGCGGAAATCGAGCCCGGCGAGGCGGCGCAGGATCGCCTGCGCTTGCCAGGTAAAGAGACCGCCGATCTCGGGCGTCCCGGTGCCGGGCGCGAAAGCCGGGTCGAGCGCATCGACATCGAAGCTCAGATAGGCGGGCGCGTCGCCGACAACGTCACGGATGCGCTCGGCGACGGCCTGCGGCCCCATCAGGTGCACGGTCTCGGCGAACAGGATCGAGACGCCTTTTTCGCGCGTCCAAGTGTGCACGTCTTTGTCCATCGGCGAGCGGATGCCGACCTGCACCGCGCGGCGCGGATCGATCAGCTTCTCCTCGATCGCGTGATAAAACGGCGAGCCGTGCCCAAAGCGCTGGCCGAAACTGTCCGGCCACGTGTCGACATGCGCGTCGAAATGGACGAGCGCCAAGGGCCCGGTGCGCGACGCGAGCGCACGGAGCAATGCCAGCGTGATCGTGTGATCGCCGCCGAGCGTTACGAGATGGCGGAGCGGCTTTGCCTGGGCTTCGATCGCGGTCAGTGTGCCCTGGATGTCGCCGTGCACGATGCGGAAATCGCCAACATCGGCGATGTCCCGCTCGGCCGGAGCCGTGCCGGCGATCGGGTGGTCGCCATCGACCAGCATGCGGCTCGCCTGGCGGATCGCCGTGGGGCCGAAGCGCGCGCCGGGTCGGTTCGAGGTGCCGAGATCGTAGGGGATGCCCGCGACGCAGATCGCCGCCGCGGGATCGCTCTTCGCAATCCCGAGAAAGCTCGGCCGCACGGCAAAGGTCGGTGTGGCGCTCATGCCGTGAATATGGGGAGGCAAGCGCCGTCCTGAACCTGTCCCCTCACCCCTATCCCTCTGCTCGCCCCGGGGATGGTCCAGCTACAGCGGGTTTTCGTAGAACAGGCTCGTGGCAATGCGGTGCGGCGGCAGCGCGGCGTAAGGGCCAAATGCGCCGCAAGACCGGAACCCGCACTGTTCGTAAAGGCCGATCGCCGCCGCCTGAAGCGTGCCGGTTTCGAGACGCAAGATCGGCTTGCCCGCGGCGCGCGCCTCTTGCTCGATACGCGCGAGCAGCGCTTTGCCGACGCCGCGTCCGCGGACACTCTCGCGGGTGTACATGCGTTTGACTTCGGCATAGCCCTCAAACAGCGCGACGGCGCCGCAGCCCACCGCCTCGCCGTCGAGCCGCGCCATAAAGAAGCGGACGTGCGGCCCGAATACCTGCTCAATCGAGAGGCCGTGGCGCTGCTCCGGCTCATAAACCGCGCCGAGCACCCCGTCCAATTCCGCGATCAGCGCTGCGGCGTCGGGTGTTGGGCCGAACAGCTGCTCGATGGCGATCATCGGCCCTCACCCGCCGTTGCGCCAGGCGCTTCGGGCACCCTCTCCGCGCTGCGGAGAGAGGCTTTGGCTACACGCGTTCCAATACCGCCGCGATGCCCTGGCCGACGCCGACGCACATGGCGACAAGCGCGTATCTGCCGCCGGTGCGGTGCAATTGCCGCGCCGCCGTCAACGCGATGCGCGGGCCGGAAGCGCCGAGCGGATGACCGATCGCGATGGCGCCGCCATTCGGGTTAACGCGGCTGTCGTCAAACGAAACCTCGAGGCCGCGCAGGCAGGCGAGCACCTGTGACGCGAAGGCCTCGTTGATCTCGATGACGTCGATGTCCTTGAGCGACAAGCCGGCGCGTTCGAGCGCCTTTTTCGCGGCAGGCACCGGGCCAAAGCCCATGATGCGCGGCTCGACCCCGGCGACCGCGCTGGACAGGATCCGGGCGATCGGCTTTGCGCCGGCCGCCTCGCCTGCCTTGCGGCTGGCGACGATCATCGCGACGGCGCCGTCATTGATTCCGGAGGCGTTGCCGGCGGTCGTGACGCCATCCTTGAACAACGGCCGCAACTTGGCGAGCGCCGCCATGTCGGTCTGCGGCCGCGGGTGCTCGTCCTCGGCGACCGTCACCGGCCCGGCGCGGCCGCCCGGCACCTCGACCGCGATGATCTCCTCGGCATAAAAGCCATCGGATTTGGCGGCGGCGTATTTGCTCTGGGATCCCGCGGCAAAGACATCAGCCTGCTCGCGGGTGATCTGGTAATCCCGCGCGAGGTTGTCGGCGGTCTCCGGCATCGTGTCGGCGCCGTAGCGGGTCTCGACCCTGGGGTTCGGGAAGCGCGCGCCGATCGTCGAGTCGAAAACGCGCGCGTCGCGGCTAAACGGCGCCTCGGCCTTGCCCATGACGAACGGCGCACGGCTCATGCTTTCAACACCGCCCGCGATGAACACATCACCCTCGCCGCAGGTGACGGCCTGCGCCGCCATCGCGATCGCGTTGAGCCCGGAGCCGCAATTGCGCTGCAACACGGACCCAGGGATCTCGATCGGCAGGCCGGCGACGAGCGCCGCGTGGCGCGCGACGCAGCGGCTGTCCTCGCCGGCCTGGTTGGCGCAGCCGACGACGACATCCTCGATCTTCTCGGGCGCGAAACCGCTGTCGGCGACGACCTGGGCGATGACCGAAGCCAGCATGTCGTCGGGCCGCAGCCGCGCTAGCGCGCCGGCATGGCGACCAAACGGGCTGCGCCGGCCGGTATAGAGATAGGCGTCGAGCATGGGGCGGCTCCAGCTTCAGAAGGGGGCAATGGGCAGAGTGACGCGCTACGGTGCGCCGCTGTCAAGCACCGGACAAAGATCAAAGCAGGCAATCCCTCACCCTCCCATTGCTCCGCGATGGGCCCCTCCGGCTCCCGCGGCGCGGGAGAGGGGCTAAGCATTGCCCCCGAACGGCAGAGGACTTACGTTTTGTTGGTGGAAGGTGCCGGGAGAAGAGCGATGACCGAGGGCGTACAGATCCGGGAAGTGGGCATGCGCGACGGGCTGCAGTCGATCGCGGAGATCATGCCGACCGAGACAAAGCTCGCCTGGCTCGACGCGGAATACGCCGCCGGCGTGCGCGAAATCGAAGTCAGCTCCTTTGTGCCGCCGAAACTCTTGCCGCAGCTCGCCGATGCCGAGGCGGTCGTCCAGCATGCGCTGACCCTGCCGGGGCTCACCGTCTCCGCCCTAATCCCGAATTTGCGCGGCGCCGAGCGCGGTCTCGCCCTCGGCGTCCACGAGATGAATTTCGTGCTGTCGGTCAGCGAGGGGCACAATCTGTCGAATGTGCGGCGCACGACCGATGAGTCGATCGCCGATTTCCGGCGCGTCGTCGAATTATGCCGCGAGAAGGGCGGCACCAACCGGCCGCGCATCAATTGCGGGCTCGCAACGAGCTTTGGCTGCACGATCGAGGGCGATGTCGACGAGGACCGGGTGCGGCGCATCGCAAACGACGTCGTCGCGGCCGGGGCCGACGGCATCATCCTCGCCGATACGGTCGGTTACGGGAACCCGGCGGCGATCGGCCGGATATTCCGCCGCGTTATCGCCGATGTCGCGCCGATCCCGGTGGCGGCGCATTTCCACGACACGCGCGGGCTCGGGCTCGCCAATGTGCTGGCCGCCTTCGCCGCCGGTTGCAAGGCGTTCGACGCCTCGTTGGGCGGGCTCGGCGGCTGCCCTTATGCGCCTGGAGCGACCGGCAACATCGTCCTCGAAGACACCGTATTCATGTTCGAGTCGATGGGGCTGGAGACCGGCATCGATCTGGACAGCCTCGCGGAGGCGCGCGACGTCGTGGCGCGCGCTCTGCCCGAGGTGACGCTCTACGGCGCGATCGCCAAGGCCGGCCTGCCGCGCAACTTCCACCCCGTCGCGAACGCGGCGTAACGCCAGCCGTCGCTCAGCCGACCGGGACGAAATCGTAGATCCCGACGCCCTGCACGATCAGGAATTTGCAGGGGCCCATCTCCTTGCCGTGGACGTAATGCGCGGTCTTTGGCGGCACCGCGCAGCGCTGACCCGGTTCGAGGAGGTATTCGTGCCGCGGCGCCCGCGTCTCGACAACCATCGGGCCCTCGAGGCAGACAAAGCTGTCGCTGATCTCGTTGTGGTAGTGCCAAGGGACGCATTGGCCGGCGGCAAGGGTCAATACCGAGACGCGGATGTCGGCGCCCTCGGAGACGATCTCGCTGGCAGCGATCTCGTAACTCCCGCGATTCCGGTTCTGCATTCGGCGGCTCCTCGTTGTGTTGCGCCAGCATAGTGGCTTCCGGCTGCTTGCCGCGCGGCGCAAATCGTTGCAGCATCGGCGCTGATAATAAATCCGGAGGGGGAAATGCGGCAGGCGTGGCAAGGCGCGTTCGGCGCCCTCATCGCATTCGGGTCTTACACCGCTACTGCCCACGCGCAGCTGATGATCGTCGGCAATGACGAGAAACTGACCATCGACGATGCCGGCAAGTCGCTGCCGCACGAACCCGGTCACGACACGCTGTCGATTATCGACATCTCGAAACCGGATGCGCCGAAGATCGTCGCGAGCATCCCGCTGATGAATACGATCGCAGGCCCGCCGACCAACCTGGCGATCCACCCCTCGGGCGAGATTGCCCTCGTCGCCAACTCGCTCAATCCGGAGTCCGAAGGGACGGGCTGGAAGAACGTGCCGGACGACAAGGTCTTTGTCATCGATCTGAAGGCGAACCCGCCCGCGATCATCGCCACGGTCAATGCCGGAAAGCAGGCCTCCGGTCTTGCAATCGCGCCGAAGGGCGACCTCGCGCTCGTTGCCAACCGGGCCGCGGGTAGCGTCTCGGTGCTGTCGATCAAGGGCAAAGAGGTTAAAGTCATCGATACGGTCGAGATCGGTGCTGCCGGGGATCAAGTTTCGGCGGTCGCGATCACCCCCGACGGAAGGCGCGCGCTCGCCGTCAAAGCCGCGGCGAATAAGGTCGCGCTCCTATCGATCGACGGC
>VAZF01000230.1 GCA_005888425.1 Alphaproteobacteria bacterium | reverse complement strand
GCCGGTGCGCTCGGGCCCGAAGAGGATGCCGCAGGGCTCCTCGGCGGCGATGAAGCCGTGCATCTCCTCGGCGACGCGGCGCGGGGTCAGCTCGCGCTTTACCATGTAGCGGTCGCGCGCGGTGGAGGCGTAGACGTGGGAAAGATCGGCGATCGCGGCCCGCACATCAGGGTAAAGCCGCGCCTTGTGCAAGACGAGATCGGCGCCGCTCGCGGCATTGATCGCCTTGTCGGACGGCCAGCCGTCGCGCGGCCGCACGAGGCGGAGATCGTCGAGGCCGCAATTCAGCATGGCGCGCGCCGCGGTGCCGATATTTTGGCCGAGCTGCGGCTCGACGAGGATGATCGCCGGGCCGCCGGTCACGCCATCGCGGCTCTTGTCAGTGCCGGCCATCTTTGGGCTGCGCCTTAATTCCCTCTCCGCCCTTCAGGGCGGAGAGGGTGCCCGAGCGCTATGCGCGAGGGCGGGTGAGGTGGGCCTAGCGGCAAGCGCCCCCACCTCACCCCGGCCCTCTCCGCCCCGCCCTTCAGATACCAGGGGGGCGGAGAGGGAGTGATCGGCCGCTTCATCCTCGCCGCCACTCCGTCCTGCCGTCCGGTTTGTCTTCCAGCGTGATTCCTTCGGCAGCCAATTCGGCACGAATGCGATCAGCATCAGCGAAGCGCCGCTCCTCTCGTGCTTTTTGCCGCTGCATTATTCTCGCTTCGATCGCCTCTTTTTCGTCTGCCGCGTCACCTTGCAACCAGGTGGTCGGATCCTGCTCTAAAATGCCGAGAAGTGCGCCGCCCGCCCGCAACGCGTTCTGTAAAGTCGCGCGCTCGTCGGATTCACCAACCGTGTTTATGCGAGTCGCCAATTCATGGAGCTGCACAATTGCGAGTGGTGCATTCAAATCGTCTTCGAGAGCGCCAAAGATGGATTGTGGAAACGCGCCGGGTTGGCCTTTGCCGCTCGGCAGCGACAGCGCGCGATACCAGCGGTCGAGGGCGGCGCGGGCCTGCGCCAGCTTCTGCGCCGTCCAGTCGAGCGGGTCGCGGTAATGAGTCATCAAAAGCGCGAGGCGGATTGCTTCGCCCGGCGCGTTCGCGAGGATGTCGCGCACGGTCGTGATGTTGCCGAGCGACTTCGACATCTTGACGCCGTCGATGGTCAGCATCTCGTTGTGCATCCAGACCCGCGCGAAGGGATGGCCCGCATGCGCGCTCTCGCTCTGGGCGATCTCGTTTTCGTGGTGCGGGAAAATGAGGTCGAGCCCGCCGCCATGGATGTCGAAGGTCTCGCCGAGTTCGGTCTCGCTCATCGCCGAGCATTCGATGTGCCAGCCCGGCCGGCCGCGGCCCCACGGGCTGTCCCAGCCCGGCTGGTCGGGGGTCGAGGGCTTCCACAAGACAAAATCACCGGGGTCGCGCTTATAGGGCGCGACCTCGACGCGGGCGCCGGCGATCATCTCGTCGCGGCCGCGGCGCGCGAGCTTGCCGTAGCTCGGCCAGGAGGCGACCGCGAACAGCACATGCCCCTCGGCGGCGTAGGCGTGCCCCGCCGCAATCAGCCGCTCGATCAGGGCGATCATCTGCGGGATGTAGGCGGTGGCGCGGGGTTCGATATCGGGCGGCAAGGCGCCGAGCGCCGCCATATCGGCGTGAAACTCGGCAGTGGTGCGCCGGGGATTCGCGCCGTAAGTGTGGCGCAGCACGCGATACAACAGATCGAAGGCAACGACGGCGCGGCCATTGCCGATATGTGCCAGGTCATAGACGGTCGGACCGCAGACATACATCCTGACCAGCCCGGCATCGAGCGGCTCGAACGGCTCCTTGCGGCGGGTCAGCGAGTTGTAGAGGACAAGCGGCATCAGGCGGTCAGTCTCTGGGGTGGCCTCTCGGGCGCGGTCACGCGATCATAGATTGCCTCGGCGAGGCTGACGACAAGGCGCTATAGCTTGTGACGGGACTAACCCTGGGCGCGCATTCAGCACTTTGTCCGAGGAGGCGACCTTGCGCACATTTCAGCGGCTCCTGACAGGGCTGCTTGCGATCGGGCTGGCGCATGCCACCGCTCTGCCCGGATCGGCCGCGACCCCGTTGCCGGACATTCGGGGCATTTATGTCATCGGGCAGAAATTCTACCTGGAAAACAGTCCGATGCAGGGGCAGCAGACCTGGCTGCAGCAGGCGATCGCGAGTCCCGCCGTAGACGGCATCCTGATCGATCTGGATTGGACCGACGTTGCAAGCCCGACCGCAACAAAGACCTACAGCTGGACCTTGCTGGACAGCATGGCGCAACTCGCGATCGCTCAGGGGAAAAAATTCGAGATCGCGATCATTACCGGCGGCACGACCCCATCCTGGGTGTTTACGCCGCAGCCGCAAGGGCTCGGGGCCGCCTTCTCAAACTTCGAGTATGTGCAGGCCGATAAACCCGGCGCCACCTGCATCAATGAACAGCTGGCGCTGCCGTGGGACAGCAACTACATCGCCGCGCTCGCCGACCTCCTCCAGCAGCTTTCGGCGCATCTGAAGGCGCAAGGCTGGTATTCCTCGATGACGATGTTGCGGCTGACCGGCATCAATACCTTAACCGACGAGTTGCGCCTGCCGGCGCAGCCCCCCAGCGCTATGGCCCAGTTTCCCTGCCTGAGCGGTAATCTCCAGGCGTGGATGAGTGCGGGGTATACGCAAGGGAAGCTTGCGACGGGGTGGCAGCAGATGCTCACCGCGTCCCTGCGCGCTTTTCCCGACAAGTTTTTCAATGTCGCGCTGATTACCGACAACGGTTTTCCGGCATTCATGCCAGACGGTACGCCGGTCCTCTCGCCGCCAGCGGCGGTGCAACAGGCCTCGGCCGTTTTGGTCTCGAGTTTGATGCAGCTCGCAGGGCAGCAATTACGGGGGCAGCTGGTGCTGCAATCGAATGGGCTGGTCAATCTTGCGCAGCTCGACACAACGACGATTTCGCTGGCAGCGGCCAACGGAACGCTGCTGGCCTGGCAGACCAACGAGTGGGAGCTGCAAGGGGGCGGCGCCGCTTGCGGCGGCAGCAGAGCGAGCCCCGTGACATGCCAGGGCGAGGGGGAGTTCAGCACGCTGCTGATGACCGGCATCTACCCCCAGGGCTCCAGCGGGACCAACCCGCTAAAGGCGAGCTATCTGGAGCTGTTCGCCCCGAACATCTTGGCCTTCCCTACTGCCGTGCTGAAGGCACACCACACGCTGCTGCAAGGTAAGTTCGTACCTGACGATCCCCCTGCACCCAAACCCGCGCCCACGCCGGCACCCACGGCTGCAGCGACAGCGATGCCTGCGTCTGCGCCCACAACCATGCCGACCCCTGTACCGGCGGCTACGCCGGCACCCTCGGCTCTGCCGGCACCCGCGGCGATCCCCATGCCTGCGCCTACGTCGACACCCACCGCGAAACCGATGCCCAAATCCTAGATCAAGGCCGTACTCGAGGGTGGCAGTGCGGGGGTGTTCGCAACCAGCCATGTGTCGCCGATGAGCAAGCGGCTCTCGATCCTTTAGTGGCGATCGTTTGGCCGGACGGTATCGTTTGCCCGCGCTGCGGAGTGAGATAACGTCACCCACTGCAATGAGCCGCTTTGACGAGGTGACCGCGGCGAGGCCGCGAAATGGCGGCGCGCTCGCGCTGCTCGGGTCGCGGCGGTTCGGGCCGCTATTCGCGACGCAATTCCTGTCGGCCTTCAACGACAACGCGCTGAAGAACGCGCTGGTGCTGATGATCGCCTACCGCGCCGACGCCGCGGGCGCCTGGTCGGCGGGGCTGTTGATCCCGCTGGCCGGCGGTCTTTTCATCCTGCCGTTTTTTCTCTGCTCGGCGAGCGCCGGCGCGTTGGCAGATATGAGCGACAAGGCGCGCCTCGTCCGCATCATCAAGCTGATCGAGATCGCGGTCATGATCGTTGCGGCGGCCGCGGTCATTGCCGGCAGCGCGATGCTGCTGCTCGGGCTGCTCTTTGTCATGGGAATCCAGGCGGCGTTTTTCGGACCGATCAAATACGCGATCCTGCCCGACCTGTTGACGCCCGAGGAGCTGCTGCTCGGCAACGCGCTGGTCGAGGCCGGGACATTCCTGGCAATCCTCTTCGGCACAATCGCCGGCATGCTGATCGCGACTGGAAATGGCGAGATCAGCGTGGCGGCGCTGATCGTTGCCGTGGCGCTCGCCGCCTGGGGCGTGAGCCTCGCAATCCCGCCGATCCGCCCGGCGGCCTCCCCTGCCCGCTTCGAGTGGAATTTCGCGGCCATTACGGCGCGGGCGATCGGCCAAGCGACGGAGCGGCCGGCGCCGTTCCGGGCGATGCTCGGCATCTCATGGTTCTGGCTGGCCGGCGCGCTGTACCTCTCGCAGTTTCCGACTTACGTGCGGTTTGTGCTCGGGAGCGAGGAGGCGGTCGTCACGCTGTTTCTTGCGGTCTTCTCGGTCGGGGTCGGCGCCGGATCGATGCTGTGCAACCGCTTGCTGCGCGGCCGGGTCAGCGCGGGGATCGTGCCGTGGGGCATGCTGGGGCTCGCGCTGTTCTCGATCGATCTGTGCCTGGCGAGCCCGAACGGTTCGGCGGGGGCGGCGCTGACGACGATCGGCGGGTTCCTGGCGCAGCCGGCGAGCTGGCGGATCCTCGCCGATCTGTTCGGGATCGCGGCATCGGGCGGAGTTTTTATCGTGCCGCTCTACACGCTGTTGCAGACCGGCAGCGACGAAGCACGGCGAGCGCAGACGATCGGCGCGAACAACATCATCAATGCCGCCGCGATGGTGTTGTCGGCGGTGCTGACGATGGCTCTCGTCGCCGCCGGGATCAGCGTGCCGGGGCTGTTTCTGTTGACGGGCGTCGCGAGCCTCGGCGTCGCGGCATTGTTTTGGCGGATCGCGCCAAGTCTCGCCGCCGGGTCGCCGCAGTTTGAGGCAAGGAAAGCCTAGCGACCCAATTCTTCGGGGTCGGGCTCTTCCTGCATCAGGATCTCGTAGACGGCGCCGCCGGCGCCGACCCGGCCATGGCGCAATTCGGTGCCGATCTGGTCGTCGGCCGTCGCCCAGGTGAAGCCTTCGAGGACCTCGGCCGGGCTCGCTCCGGTTGCGAGGATGCGGGTTACGACGCCGTCGTCCAGATAACCGCAGATCTCAATGATCTCGGAAGCAGTGGCGGGGCGCAACATGACGCTCATCAAAACACCTCCTCTGCTGCCGAGGAAACGGCAAACATCCGGCTTTGCTCCACGGGTTCCACCCAGGAAGCCGGCCATCCACTAGCGTAATCGTCGGCAGAAATCGGTCGCTTTTCGCCCCGTTTCCGGCATATTGGGCCGGTCGGCCGCGAGTATCCCGGCCGAAGAAGAAGCCCGCAACGGGCTCCACACAGGGAGGAAAAATTGGTGACGACTCCGTATACCCGCCGCACCGTTTTGCAGGGCGCGGCCGCAGCCGGCGCGACCGCCGCGCTCGCGGCGCCGTTTGTGCACGGCGCCTATGCCGCCGGACAGCTGCGCCTTGGCTTCTGGGACCATTGGGTCCCCGGCGCAAACGATACGCTGACCAAGCTCTGCAAGGATTGGGGCGAGAAGGAAAAAGTCGATGTCCAGATCGACTACATCACCTCGCAAGGGGACAAATTACTGCTGACCGGCGCCGCCGAAGCGCAGGCGCGCTCGGGGCACGACATGCTGACCTTTCTCGCCTGGGCGGGCGCGGCGCAGGCCGATGCGCTGGCGCCGCTCGACGACGTCATGGGCGAGCTGATCAAGGTCAATGGCGAAGTACCGGAAGGCATCACGACGGTTGCGAAGCAGAACGGTCACTGGATCGCGGTGCCGGCGCCGGTCGGCAGCCCGACGCTGCCGCCTTGCGCGCGCATCGACTACTTCAAGCAATATGTCGCGCTCGATCTGACGCAGATGTACCCGGCCGGCGCGCCGCCGGACAAAGAACTGGCCGATAAGTGGACCTGGGAGAATTTTCTCCTGGCCGCCGAGAAATGCCATAAGGGCGGGCACGCTTTCGGCATGCCGATCGGCGTCACCAATGACTCGGTGGCGTGGTGCTATGCGGTGTTGCGGGCGCATGGCGCGCAGATGACCGACACGAACGGCAACATTACGGTCAAATCGGACGCGACGCGGCAGGTGCTCGAATGGTTCAAGAAGCTGGTGCCGTTCCTGCCTGACGGCGTCTTTGCCTGGGACGATTCGAGCAACAACAAGGCGCTGATCTCGGGTCAGGCGGCGCTGATCATGAACCCGCCCTCGGCATGGGCCGTCGCGGTGCGCGATGCGCGGCCAGTCGCCGAGCAGCTCTGGACCTTCCCCACGCCAAAGGGACCAAAAGGCCGCTTCGATCCGGCGGTGCCGTTCTTCTGGGGCGTTTGGAGTTTTTCGAAGAACATCCCGGCGGCGAAGGCGCTTCTGACGCATCTGTGCCAGCGCTCCTCGGTCGAGCAGACGGTTGCGGCGAGCCATGGTTACGACATCCCGCAATTCGCGAAGCTGCACGATTTCAAGACTTGGGCGATCGAGGAGCCGCCCAAGGGCACGATTTACAATTACCCGCCGCGCGGCGATGTGCAGGTGGTCATCCCCTACGGCGAGTCGCCGACGAAGATCGCCAACCAGATCTACGCGCAGGCAACCCTGCCGAAGATGATCGCGCAGTGCACCCAGCAGGGGAAAACGGTCGAGCAGGCGATGGATTGGGCCGCGAGCGAACTCGAAGGGTTCAGCCGCGGGTAGAGAGAATAGGGCTAAGGGGCCGCCTCTCCGAAGGCGGTCCGTGCGTCGCGACCCGTGGCCGCTCTTTCGGCGGGCACGGGTCTTTTTTTGCCCCAAACGCGCCGGATTCATGCTAACCGCACAGCCCCCCGGGAGCGCGAGGCGCCGATGCGCCGCCCGCGCAACCATCACAACGATCGGGCGTGAGGAAACGTATGGCTAAGAAGACGATGACCCGCCGCCGCGTGCTCGGAACGGCAGCCGGTGCAGCGACGGTTTTTGCGACGGCGCCTTTTGTGCACGGCGCGCATGCAGCCGGCCGGCTCGCCGTCGCGTTCTGGGACCATTGGGTTCCGGGCGCGAACGACGTCATGGCGAAGCTGTGCAACGAGTGGGCCGGCAAGGAAAAGGTCGATCTGAAGATCGACTTCGTAACCTCGCAGGGCGACAAGCTGATGCTGACCGCCGCGGCGGAGGCGCAGGCCCGTTCCGGTCACGACATGATCACGCTGCCGCTGTGGTATGCCCCGGCGCAGACGGACAGCCTGGAAAATTCCGACGATATCTGGGCCGAGCTGACCAAGCGGCATGGCGACACAACCGCTTCGATGACCTATGTCGGCAAGCAGAACGGGCATTGGATCGCGCCGCCGGCGATCTCCAATACGCTGACGCTACCGTCGGTCGGGCGGATCGACATTTTCAAGGAAGCCGTCGGGCTCGATTTGACGCAGATGTACCCGGCCAGCGGCACCGGCGGGAACAAAGAGCTGACCGACAAGTGGACCTGGGATTTCTTCCTGACGGCCGCCGAGAAATGCCAGAAGGCGGGCCACCCCTTTGGCCTCGCGCTCGGCCAGACCGGCGACACGGCGAACTGGCTCGGCGCGCTGTTCAATGCTTACGGCGCCCAGCTGGTCGACAAGGACGGCAACACCACGGTCAAGTCGGAGCCGGTAAAGCAGGTCCTCGACTACATGAAGCGGCTGGTGCCGTTCCTGCCGCAAGACGTCTTTGCCTGGGACGATTCCTCGAACAACAAGGCGCTGATCTCCGGCCAGGCGGCGCTGATCTTCAACCCGCCCTCGGCCTGGGCAGTGGCGGTGCGCGACGCGCCGAAGGTCGCCGAGCAGTGCTGGCATTTCTCGGCGCCCAAGGGCCCGAAAGGGCGCTTTGACCCGGCGCAGCCCTCGTTTT
>VAZF01000777.1 GCA_005888425.1 Alphaproteobacteria bacterium | reverse complement strand
GCGGTACTGCCAGAGCATTACATTTGCTCGGGTCGTAACCGACGCCCGAAATGTCGTTGTTGATCACTTTGTCGTTGTTGCCGCTGTCATAGACTCCCGCTTGGTATCCGGTTGCTCCGTTGCCGCTGTTATTGGTGAGCTCGGTGTTGGTGATCGTATTATTGATCGCCTTGTTGTTCGTGGCCGTGGTCGGCGCCATCGTGCAGGTCGGGTCGTAATTCGCCAGCGCCACGCCCATGTCGTTGCCGTCAGCAGGCGTAGTGCTCCCGACGACATTCTTCACGATCCGCACCCCGGTAGTTAACTCGTTCCCGCAGCCACCGAAAATCAGGATGCCCGCCGACGAGGCGCCGTTGGGGCCGGTGTACGAATGTCCGGTGACGTTATTGCGCATGATCATTCCGTCGCCGCCGAAGCCGATCTGGATCCCGTTCTGCGCGATTTCAGGGATCGGCCCCCTTCCCGCGACCGTATTTCCGCTGATCGAAACCGCGGCATTCGGCCCGTTCGCGACGATCCCGCCTTTTTGATAGACGGAGACGGCATTGCCGGAGATCGCACCGGTCGCGCTTGCGCCATCGCAGAACGCGCGGTAATAAACCCCAATTCCGTGCTGCACGCCGTTAAACGGCTTCTCGCCGATATCGTGGATGTTATTGCTGGTGACATCCACCGACGTTGTGCCGAGATGTCCGAGGCACTGGTCAACGTCACCGTCTTCACCGGTGGCGACGATGCCAAAGTAGTTGGAACCGAAGACTTCGCTGCCGGCAACGGTGCCGCTGGTTCCCGGCCCGTAATAGATGCCGATATTGCAGCCGGTTGCGTCGATTTGACCCGAAATATCCCCGTCTGCAATCACCGCGGCCGTCAGGTTCATGCCGTCGCGGATAAAACCCGTCGGCATGCACATTGTCACCGCGACGGCGGGACTGGCTCCCAGAGCGCTGGCCAGCGCGATCCCCGTGACCAGCGATACGGCGAGCTTCTTTTTCATGTATTTCCTCCCAGGGTTGATAGCGGAAACCCTCGATAGAGCAGCTCCGTAGCGAAAACACCCTCGGCGAGGGGCGTTCCGCTTCCGCTCATGGCAAAAATAGTGTGGCTAATACTGGGATTCTCAGTCGTTTCTGGTATTTAGCAAGATGTTCGATGAACACTGAAAGACGAACGCGAGAAAATACAGAGATGAAAAATACAAGCCAATAGGTATGAAGGGACGTTTAAAAGAAACTGATTGGTTGAGCCATAATTTCTGTGAGCTGTGCAGCGCCCGAAAACGAGGAGGGTCGGATGCCCTACACGATAATCCGCGGCGGCCGGGTGCTCGACATCGACAAGGGCACCGCCGAGCCGCGTGACATTCTGATCCGAGACGACACGATCGCCGAGATCGGCGCGCCCGGCCTCGCCGCGCCGGAAGACGCGACCGTCGTCTCGGCCGAACGCAAGCTGATCCATCCCGGCCTTGTCAACGCCCACACCCATGCGCACGGCAATCTCGCCAAGGGCATGGGCGACCGCTGGACCCTCGAACTGCTGCTGACCGCCGCGCCCTGGCTGACCGGGCACGGCACGCAGGACGACATCCACCTGACGGCGCAGGTCGGTGCCGTCGAGATGGTGTTGAAGGGCTGCACCGCCGCCTATGATCTCTTTGTCGAATTTCCGTTGCCGACCCGCGACGGCATCGGCCTCGTCGCCTCGGCCTATCAGGAGGTCGGCATGCGCGCAGTCGTCGCGCCGATGATCGCCGACCGCACCTTTTTCGAGGCGATCCCTGGCTTGATGGACGCGCTTCCCGATGCCCTGCAGGAACGCGTCAAAGCCCTCCGCCTCGCGCCGGGCGAGGCAACCCTCGCCGCGGCGCGTGCGGCGCTCGCCGACTGGTCCTTCGATCGCGGCCGAGTCCGCCCGGCCATCGCGCCGACCATCCCGCATCATTGCTCGGACGAGTTCATCCGGGGATGCGCCGCGCTCGCCCGTGATTTCGGCGTCGGGCTGCACAGCCATGTCGCCGAGTCGAAGGTGCAGGCGCTTGCCGGCATCAAGCTCTACGGCAAGACCTTGACCGCGCATCTCGACGAGCTCGGCATCCTCGGCCCCGATTTCACCGTCGCCCACGGCGTCTGGCTCGATAATGACGACATGAAACGGCTCGGCGACCGCGGCGCCTCGATCGCGCACAACCCCGGCAGCAACATGCGCCTCGGCGCCGGGCTCGCCGACTCGCGCGCGATGCTCGACGCCGGCGTCAATCTCGGCATCGGCACCGACGGCGCCAATTGCTCCGACAACCAGAACATGTATGAGGCGATGCGCTTGGCGTCGTTCGTCTCAAAGGTGCAAGGGCCGGAATGGCGGCGCTGGATGACAACGCGCGAAGTGGCGCTCGCCGCAACCCAGGGCGGCGCCCGCGCGCTCGGGTTTGGCGACCGCATCGGGCATATCGCGCGCGGCTATCAGGCCGATCTCGTGCTGCTCGATCTCGACCATCCGAACTGGCTGCCCTTTAACAATCCGGTCAACCAGCTCGTCCACAGCGAGGACGGCAACGCCGTCCACAGCGTCATGATTGCCGGCCGCCTCGTCGTCGAGAACCGCCGCGTGCTGACTGTCGACATGGAGCGGCTGCGAACCCGTGTCGAAGCGGCCCGCGAGCGCCTCGCCGGCGCCAATGCCGACAACCGTGGTCTCTACGAAGCCTTGGAGCCGGTCGTCGGCAGCTATTGCCCGGGCCTCGCCCGCACGCCCTATCACGTCCACCGCTACGGCGCCCGCCCGGAATAGGTGCATCCCGATAATCACAATTTGTTACTTGACAAATCCGGATGAATGTGCTATGAAACGCGCACACTGAAGTAAATCGGGATTGCCTCTCGTGCTCCATGAAGCGCTATTCAGGTGGGCGCGATTTCGCGTCCGCGCAAGTCCTCTGAGTAAGCCGTATATTGCGTTTAGCGCCCGCTTTATGTTGCCTTTTTGTCGCTGATTTCCCGCTGTTATCCGCCTGCCGCTGTTATTGCGGCGAATCCATAGC
>VAZF01000229.1 GCA_005888425.1 Alphaproteobacteria bacterium | reverse complement strand
GATCGTGCCGCTGATCGGGCAGGTCTCGATACGCCGGCCTTCGACGCGGACATACATCTCCGGCGAAGCGGCAACCAGGAACTCGCCCTCGCCAAGGTTGATCAGCGCGCCATAAGGCGCCGGGTTCGCCTGACGCAAGCGGTTGAAAACCGTGCTCGGCGCGTCCGGGCAGCGCGTCGAGAACAGCTGGCCGCAGACGACCTCGAACAGATCGCCGCGGACGAAGGCTTCCTTGGCCTTTCTGACGAGGCCCGCATATTCGCCCGGGCCGTGATCGCTGTCAGGCGGCAGCGGCTCGGAGGCGTCCGCGCGATAGGGCGCAGGCGGGGTGGCGCGCGGCAGGCCGCGCGTCGACTCGCCCGCCACTTCGAATTCATAGCGATGCACAGCCGAATGCTGGCGCATATGATCGACGATCAGGATCTCGTCCGGCAAATAGAGGACGAGATCGCGCTGATCCTCGGGGCGCGGCAGTCGAAGGCGCATCGGCTCGAACTGGAAGACGAGGTCGTAGCCGAACGCGCCATAGAAGCCGAGATGCTCGTCCTCGGGACTCCCGAACAGATCGTTGAGCGCGCGCAACACCGAGAAGATGCTCGGTTGCCGGCTGCGCTGTTCCTCCGGGAAGCGCGTGTCGCTCTGGCGCACCTCGCCCGCGACATGGTCCTCGCCGATATCACTGAGCTCGACTGTCGAGAGGCCGCCCAGCGCCTCGGCGATATCCGGGATCAGAACCCGGCCGCGGCCATTGAGCGCCTCGACCGTGAAGCGGCGATCGCGCGCGGTGAATACCAGCGGCGGATCGACAAAGCCCATATCGAGCCGCGTATAGCGGCCGGGAAACTCGAAGCTCGAGGACAGGAGGACGCCGCGCCGGTCGTCAAGCGTATGGGCCAGCGTGTCGTGCTCGCGCTCATAGGGGCCGATCCAGGTCTCGCGCTGGATGCGAATGCCGCCGCGGGTCGTATAGCTGGTGCCCTGCATCGGGGTCCCTCTGTCTGAGCGCCGCCTCGGAGGGATCCGCGAAGCCTCGGCCAGAAATGGCAAAGGCCGCCCGGTGCTCCGAGGCGGCCTTGTGGGAAAGAAATAGCGTGGCCGCCCGGGTTACACGGGCCACCACCAACCGGTTGTGCGCAAAAACGCGTTCATAGGCTTAGTGTAGCAGCCGGGCGTCGCTACGGCAACCGGCCGGTCAGATCGCGCCCAGTGCAACCAGCCGGATCAGGCCGACGACAGCGACCGCTAGCACCCCGATACAGGCCCAACGGGCAATCGCGACGGCACGGAACAAGGCGAGGCTCTGGGACCGGGCGACGACCGCGATGAGGCTGTCAAACCGGCCGGCCCGCTGCTCCTGAGCGGTGTTCCAGGCCAGGAGGGCCACCGCGCCGATGCAGCCCAGGATCGCGCAGATCAGCGCCCATGCGGGATAGGCCGACATCGAACCTCCTTTGCGCCGGTTGGGGGACGTCCCGGCAGACGAAAGGGCAACACCGCCGGCCCCGATTTCCCTCCGATTGCCGGGGCTGATATAACCGGCGCCAAGTTTCAGGCGCGCGCCGCACGACGCGGTCGAGGCCCTATGAAGGCCGATTTTACGCGCGCCGCCAAGCACCTTATGCGAGAGCAGGAGCCAATGAGCGTGCCGATCAGTGACCTCAAACCGCTGCTTGCCGCGGTCGCGGCAGGCCGGCATTTGAGCGAAAGCGAGGCCGAGGCGGCCTTCGAGATCATCATGAGCGGCAATGCGACCCCGTCGCAGATCGGCGCTTTTTTGATGGCGCTCCGGGTGCGAGGCGAGAGCGTCGACGAGATCACCGGCGCGGCCCGCATCATGCGCGCCAAGGCGCTCGCGATCGAGGCACCGCCCGGGACGATCGACACGGTCGGCACCGGCGGCGACAGCTCCGGCACGTTCAACATCTCGACCGCCAGCGCGCTTGTCGTTGCCGGCTGCGGCGCGCCGGTCGCGAAGCACGGCAACCGCGCCTTCTCGTCGAAATCCGGCGCGGCCGACGTCTTGGCGGCGCTCGGCGTCAATATCGATTGCGATATGGAAATCGTGCGGCGTTGCCTGTGGGAGGTCGGCATCTGCTTTCTGATGGCGCCGCGCCATCACAGCGCGACCCGGCACGTCGCGCCGACCCGGGTCGAATTGGCGACGCGCACGATCTTCAATTTGCTGGGTCCGCTGTCGAACCCGGCCGGGACGCGTCGGCAGCTCGTCGGCGTGTTCGCGCCGGAATGGGTGCGGCCGATCGCCGAGGTGCTGGGGCGGCTCGGCGCCGAGCATGTCTGGGTCGTGCACGGCTCGAGTATCGACGAGCTGACGACCGCCGGTACGACGACAGTCGCCGAGTTCAAGGACGGGCGGGTTGTTGAATTCAAGGTCGAGCCCGAAGACGCCGGGATAAGGCGGGCCACGATCGAGCAGCTGAAGGGCGGCGAGCCGGCTCATAACGCCGCGCTGATGCGCGATCTGCTGGGCGGAAGCCCGGGCCCGCTGCGCGATGTCGTGCTGTTGAACAGCGCCGCCTCGCTGATCGTCGCCGGCCGCGCTACTTCGCTGCGGCAAGGCGCCGAACTGGCCGCGCAATCGATTGACCGCGGCGCCGCGCGCGGGGTGCTCGAACGTCTGATCGCGGCGACCAACAGCAAGGCCGCATGAGCGACGTTCTCGCCGAGATCTGCGCCGAAAAGCGCGCGCATGTCGCGCGGCGCAAAGCAGCGCGGCCGGAAGCAGCGCTGAGGACCGATCTCGCCGCCGCGCCGCCGCTGCGGTCCTTCGCGGCCGCGCTCGAAGCCCGGATCACCGAGGGACGATACGGGCTGATCGCCGAGATCAAGAAAGCCTCGCCGAGCAAAGGGCTGATCCGTGCGGATTTCGACCCGCCGAGCCTCGCAAGGGCCTACGAGACCGGCGGCGCGACCTGCTTGTCGGTGTTGACCGATACGCCCTATTTCCAGGGCAGCGACGACGATCTGCTTGCGGCGAGGGCGGCGTGCCATCTGCCGGTGTTGCGCAAGGATTTCATTCTCGACCCGTACCAGGTCTTGGAAAGCCGGGTGCTCGGCGCGGATTGCATCCTGCTGATTATGGCGGCGCTCGACGACGGCGAAGCGCGCGAGCTGGCCGCCGCCGCGGCCGAACTCGGCCTCGATGTCTTGGTCGAGGTGCATGACCGCGCCGAGCTCGACCGTGCACTCCGACTTGAGGCGCGGCTCATCGGGATCAACAACCGGAATTTGAAGACGCTGAAGGTCGATCTGCATACCGCCGAAAGCGTTGCGCCGCTGGTGCCGCCCGGGCGCATCATCGTCGGCGAGAGCGGCCTCAACGAGCCTGCGGATCTCGACCGGCTCGCCGCGGTCGGCGCGCGGTGTTTCCTGGTGGGCGAGTCGTTGATGCGCGCCGGCGATGTCGCGGCGGCGACGAGGCGGCTGCTGCGCCTGCCCGATCTCAGTCATGTCGACACCGAGGGCCGCGCCCGCATGGTCGATGTATCGGACAAGGGCGAGACCGACCGCATTGCGGTGGCCGGCGCGCGGGTGCAGATGCAGCCGGAGACGCTGGCGCGCATCGAGGCCGGCGAGATCGCCAAGGGCGATGTGCTCGCGACCGCCCGGCTCGCCGGCATCATGGCGGCAAAGCGCACCGCCGAGCTGATCCCGCTGTGTCACCCGCTGGCGCTGACCTCGGTCGCGGTGGAGCTCACGTGCGTGCCCGAACGGTCGGCGGTCGAGATCACCGCGACATGCCGATTGAAGGGTCGCACCGGGGTCGAGATGGAGGCGCTGACCGCGGCAAGCGTCGCGGCGCTGACCATCTATGACATGTGCAAGGCGATCGACCGCGGCATGGTCGTGACCGATCTGCGCCTGCTGAAGAAATCCGGCGGAAAGTCGGGAGATTACGAGGCCCCCTAGGGAAGCGGTTTGATGATTTCGGTTGAAGAGGCCCTGGCGCGACTCCTTGCGCCGCTCGTGGCATTGCCGCCCGAGCAAGTATCGGTCGCCGATGCGGTCGGACGTGTCCTGGCCGAGGATGTCGCGGCGCGGCGCACGCAACCGCCCTTCGCGGTGTCCGCCATGGACGGCTATGCCGTGCGCGCCGATGACGTCGCGAAGGTGCCCGCAAGCCTGCGCATCGTTGCCGAAATCCCGGCCGGCGCCGGTTATGGTGGCACGATTGGGGCCGGCGAGGCGGCGCGGATCTTCACCGGCGCGCCATTGCCGGCCGGCGCCGATGCGATCGTCATTCAGGAGGACACCGAGCGCGACGGCGACCGGGTCACGGTCAAGGAAGGCGCGCCGAAGGGCCGCTATGTGCGCCGCGCCGGGCTCGATTTCGCCGAAGGCGATGTGCTGCTCAAAGCCGGGCGTCGGCTGACGCCGCGCGACATCGGTCTCGCGGCGGCGATGAACCGGCCGTGGCTGTTTGTGCATCGCCGGCCGCGCGTCGGCATCCTCTCGACCGGCGACGAGATCGTCATGCCCGGCGATCCGATCGGGCCGCACCAGATTGTCAGCTCGAACGCGCTGGCGCTCGCCGCCTTCGTCACGGCATGCGGCGGCGTGCCGGTATTGGTCGGCAACGCGCCCGATGATCCTGACGCGCTGCGCCACATTGCGGCGGCGGCGCAGGGCACCGACTTGTTCGTGACCACTGGGGGCGTCTCGGTGGGCGAACATGACCTGGTGCGCGATGTGCTGTCCGAAGAAGGGCTCGCGATCGATTTCTGGCAGATCGCGATGCGTCCGGGAAAGCCGTTGATGGTCGGGCGCTACCGCGGCGTGCCGATGGTGGGATTACCCGGCAATCCGGTCTCGACCTTGGTCTGCTCGCTGCTGTTTCTGAAGCCGGCGTTGGAGCGCTTGAGCGGCCTGCCCGATAACAGCGATCCACCGATCACCGCGCGGCTCGGCGTCGCGCTGAAGCAGAACGACCGGCGCCAGGATTATTTGCGCGCGCGATTGCAGCGCGCTCCCGACGGCCCGCTCGAAGTCGTGCCGTTCGAGGTGCAGGACAGCTCGATGATGCGCCCTTTGGCGGCATCCGATTGTCTCGTCATGCGGCCGCCGCAGGCGCCGGCGCTCCCCGCCGGCAGCGAAGTGCCGATCATCGCCTTTCCCGGCGGCAGCCTGCCGCTGTAGCTACGGCAGCAGCTTGCCGGGGTTGAGGAGGCCGCGCGGGTCGAGCGCGGCTTTGATGCGTCGCATCAGCTCGAGTTCGGCACCGCCGCGCCATTCCGGCATCATGTAGGGCTTCAATTTGCCGATGCCGTGCTCGGCCGAGAAGCTGCCATCGAGCGCGCGCACGATCTCGTTCACGGCGTCCATCAGCTCGTGATCGCGGGCGAGAAACGCCACGGGATCGGCGTCCTCGGGCTGCACCAGATTGAGATGGATATTGCCGTCGCCGAGATGACCGAACGGGACGCAGCGGATGCCCGGCACGAGGCGTTCGCAAATGTCGGTCGCGCGGCGGATCAGCTCCGGCACTTTCGACACCGGCACCGAGACGTCGTTCTTCACCGAGGCGCCGGCCAATTTCTGCGCCTCGGAATGCTCCTCGCGGAGTTTCCAGAGCGCGGCGCGCTGCGCGCCACTCTCGGCGATGACGGCGTCGAGAACGACACCCGCTTCCATCGCCGCCGCGAGCACCTCTTCGAGCGAGGCGCGCAACCCCGCGCCTTCGCGCGGTGTCGCCAGTTCGATCAGCGCGTACTGTTCGGCCGCCGTCGCGATCGGCAGCGCGGTGCCGGGGATGTAGCGCAGCACGAGATCGATCCCGGCGCGCGACATGTATTCATAGGCCTGGATCGCCGCGGCGTCGTGTTGCTGGAATCGGTTGAACAGATCGAGCGCCGCCTCCGGGGAGGCGAGCGCGCATAGGCCAACCGCGGTCTCGCGCGGACGGGGATAGAGCTTCAGGACGGCGGCGGTGATGATGCCGAGCGTGCCCTCGCTGCCGACAAACAGCTGGCGCAGGCAGTAGCCGGTATTGTCCTTGTGCAGGCGCCGCAGCCCGTTCCACACCTGCCCGTCCGGCAATACGACTTCGAGCCCGAGCACGAGATCGCGCGCATTGCCGTAGCGCACCGTGTTGTTGCCGCCGGCATTC
>VAZF01000228.1 GCA_005888425.1 Alphaproteobacteria bacterium | reverse complement strand
TGCCCGGAAGCGGCGAGACTATGCCCAAGCGCCAAGGCCGAATCCAGCGAAATCGCTTGTTTTTCGGTGAAGCTGCCGACCGCGAGCCGGCGCAGTTCGACGACGTGCGCAAGCGTACCCAGCGCTTCGGCGAGATCGCGCGCGAGGGAGCGGATATAGGTGCCTTCGCCGACGACCGCCTCGAACTCGGCATGGTCGGGATCGAGCACCCGGGTCATGCGTAGCGCCGCGATCTCGATCGAGCGCTCAAGCATCTCGGGCGGGTGGCCGGCCCGGGCCAGCGCATAGGCGCGGCGCCCGCCGATCTTGATCGCGGAGAAGGCGGGCGGCCGTTGGAGAACCATGCCGGTGAAGCGGGGCAACATCGCCGTGATCGCGGCTTGGTCGGGGCGGATTGCCGATTCCGCCGTGACGGCGCCTTCACGGTCGTCGGTATCCCGGGCGATCCCCCAACGGACCTTGAAGCGGTAGCGCTTATGGCCGGCGGCGGCAAAGCGGACCGTCTTGGTCGCTTCGCCGAGCGCCAACGGCAGAACCCCGGTGGCGAGCGGGTCGAGCGTGCCGGCATGACCTGTCTTTACACCGGTGGCTCGCCTGATTTGTGCGACCACACGCGCCGACGTGATGCCTTCGGGCTTGTCGATGACGAGCCAGCCGTGCAGCCCCGGATCAGCCGGCGCCGTCATGGTCCTCGCCATCGTCCTCGGCATCAGGGTGGAGATCGCGCTCGACTTCCGGTCTTGCCAGCAGGGCCGAGATGCGCGCCGCGCTATCGAAGGCGTTGTCGAGCGCAAAGGCGAGGTTCGGCATATGGCGCAATTCGATGAGGCGCGCCAGCCGGCCCTTCAGAAAGGGCGCGCTGCGCCGCAATGCCGCGATGATCTCTTCCGCATTGGCGCCGCCGAGCGGCATCACAAACGCCGTTGCGTTGCGCAGATCGGGGCTGAGGCGAACTTCGGTGACCGTGACAGTGGCGTCGTGCAGGGCCGGGTCGCGCAATTCGCCCGGCCGCAGCAGCTCGGCCAGGCGGTGGCGCAATTCCTCTCCGACCCGCAATTGCCGCTGACTGAGCGGGCGCGCGCCCCCGAGCTGATCGTGATCGCGTCTCCTGGGCACCAATCAACCTTCGAAATTCCAATGCCGTCGTCCCGGCGACAGCCGGGACCCGCTCTCAGAGCACGAACGGCTAAGCGGTGTGTCCCGGCTCTCGCCGGGACGACCAGTTAAGTGAGATCGGCCGCCAAGATCAAAGCGACGGCTTAGAGGGCGCGGGCGACTTCTTCGACCTCGAAGCACTCGATGACGTCGCCGACCTGAATGTTCTCGTAATTCTCGAAGGCCATGCCGCATTCGTAGCCCTCACGGACTTCGCGCACCTCGTCCTTGAAGCGCTTTAGCGTCTTTAGCGCGCCCTCGTGGATCACGACATTGTCGCGCAACAACCGCACTTTGGCGCCGCGCCGAACCACCCCATCGGTAACCATGCAACCGGCGACCTTGCCGACGCGGGTGATGTTGAACACCTCGCGGATCGCGGCATTACCGAGGAAGCGCTCGCGCAAGGTCGGCGACAGCATGCCCGACAGCCCGTTGCGCATGTCATCGATGACATCGTAGATGATCGAGTAATAACGGATCTCGACTCCATCGCGCTGCGCCAGATCGCGGGCCTGTGGGTTGGCGCGCACATTGAAGCCGATGATGACGGCGTTCGTCGCCTTGGCGAGGATCACGTCGCTCTCGTTGATCCCACCGACCGCCGAGTGCAATACCCGCATTGCGACCTCGTCGGTCGACAGCTTTTCGAGCGAGCCGACGATCGCTTCGAGCGAGCCCTGTACGTCGGATTTGACGACGACCGGCAGCTCCTTCGCGACGCCCGAGGTGATCTGCGAGAACATCTGCTCGAGGGTGCCGCGCGCACCGGCCACGGCGGCCGCGTCGCGCCGGCGGCGCTGGCGGAAGTCGGTGACTTCGCGGGCGCGGCTCTCGCTCTCGATCACGACGAAATCGTCGCCGGCAAGCGGAATGCCGTTAAGCCCCAATACCTCGATCGGGGTCGAGGGTCCTGCCTCGCGCTGGCTCTCGCCGCGCTCGTCGATCAGAGCGCGAACCCGACCCCACTCGCTGCCGGAGACGAAGATGTCGCCGATGTGCAACGTGCCGCGCTGGATCAACACGGTGGCCACCGGGCCGCGGCCGCGTTCGACCTTGGCTTCGAGGACGACGCCCTCGGCGGGGCGGTTCGGGTTGGCCTTCAGGTCGAGCAGTTCGGATTGCAGCAGGATCGCTTCCTCGAGCCGGTCGAGATTGGTCTTTTTGAGGGCCGAGACCTCGACGTCGAGCACCTCGCCGCCGAGCTCCTCGACGACGAGCTCGTGTTGCAGCAATTCCTGGCGCACGCGCTCGGGTTTAGCGTCGGCACGATCGATCTTGTTGATCGCGACGATGATCGGCGCCTCGGCCGCCTTGGCGTGCCGGATCGCCTCGACCGTCTGCTCCATGATGCCGTCATCGGCGGCGACGACCAAGACGACAATATCGGTGACATTGGCGCCGCGGGCGCGCATCGCGGTAAAGGCCTGGTGGCCCGGCGTGTCGATAAAGGTGATCTGTTTGCCGCCCTTCAGCGTGACGGTGTAGGCGCCGATGTGCTGTGTGATGCCGCCCGCCTCGCCGGCCGCAACATCGGTCTCGCGCAGCGCGTCGAGCAGTGACGTCTTGCCGTGGTCGACATGGCCCATGACCGTAACGACCGGGGCACGCGGTGCGAGCAACTCTTCAGAGTCGGTCTCGCCGCGCAGCCCGATCTCGACATCGGATTCGGCGACGCGGTGCGCGCGGTGCCCGAACTCGCTGACGACGAGCTCGGCAGTGTCGGCGTCGATGACCTGGTTGATTGTCGCCATGACACCCATGCGCATCAGCGCCTTGATGACATCGGCGCTGCGCTCGGCCATGCGGTTGGCCAGTTCCTGGATCGTGATCGTCTCCGGGATCGTAACGTCGCGCACGATCTTGAGCGGCTCCTCCTGATGCATGCGCATCCGCTCGCGCTCGCGGGCGCGGCGCACCGAGGCGAGGCTGCGCATGCGCTCGCCGGCGTCCTCGTCGAGAGCGCGGGTGACGGTCAGCTTGCCGGTACGGCGGCGGTGCTCGTCACGCCGCACCGGGGTGGTGGGCCTGCGAGCCTCGGGGCGGCGGCCGGGGCGTGCGGCAGCCGGAGTTTCGTCTTCCTCTTCGGCCGGGACGGCGACCTTGCCGGCGGCGGCGAGCGCGGCGACTTTCGCGGCGGCGGCCTTTCCGGCGCGCTCGGCGACTTCCCGGCGCGACTCTTCCTCGCGGCGGCGTGCCTCTTCTTCGTCGGCGCGCTTTTTCGTCTCCTCTTCGCCGCGCTTCTTTGCCTCTTCCGCTTCGGTTCGCTGGCGCAGTTCTTCCTCGACACGACGCTGAGCATCCTCTGCGGCGCGCTCCTCCTCTTCCCGGCGCCGGTCTTGTTCGAGCAGCGCGTCGCGCTTGCGCGTCTCTTCGTCGGCCTTGCGCGCATCCTGCAGCGCGCGCACCCGCGTTGCAGTTTCTTCGGCCGTCAGCGTGCGCGGCGCGGCGCCGAGGCGGCGCCCGGCGGGCTCTGCCGTTTCCGGAGCGGCCGGCGCGGGCTGGGCCCGCGCGACCGTCGGCGTCGCTTCGGTCCGGCTCGGTTCCGGTGCTGTGCCCGGCGCGATGACGCGCTTTTTGCGAACCTCGACCGTGACCTGCTTCGAGCGGCCATGCGAGAAGCTCTGGCGCACCTGGCCCGTCTCGATCGGCCGCCGCAGGCCGAGCGTGCCGCCGGAGCGCAGCGTCAGGGGCCGTTTTTGCTCTTGCTCGTTCGCTTCAGTCATGCGCTTTGCTTTTACCACCCTGCAATGCCGGCTGTGCCGGCGCCAAACCCAAATCGCCCAAATCCCAATCGATCGCCGCTTCGGCGCGAAACCCGGCGAGCCGCGCCAGATCGATGCGCAGCCGATCGCACAATGTTCCTCCGCCGACCGCCGCGTGGACGATCCGTTCGTGACCGAACGCGCCGCCCAATTCCGCCGCGGTCAAAACACTCGCGGCCGGCAAATCGCCGGCCATCGCGGCGCGCTTGCGGCGGCCGCCATCGGCGCCATCGACCGCGAACAACAATAGCGCCGCTCTACCCCGGCGCGCCGCCTCGCCGACCCGATCAAACCCTGCCACCGCGAGGCCGGCGCGGCGGGCAAGACCGAGCGCGTCGCAGCAGCGCCGCGCCAGCAAGGCCTCGACCCGGTCCGCAAGCCGCGGTGGCGCCACTACAGGCTGCCGCGCGGCGCGTGCAAAGATCCGCTTGGTCAGCGCCCGCTCCATTATATCCCGGCGCGGCGTCAACCACAAACCCCGTCCCGGCAACCGCCCCGCCACATCCGGGACCAGCGCGCCATCCGGACCCACGACAAACCTCAGCAATTGGCCGCGATCCTTGCTCTCGCCGGTTACGATGCAGCGCCGCTGCGGCGACTGCGATGGCTCGGAAGCGTCGCCGATGGCGGGTATGTCCGTCGCCGTGCCGACCGTCGGTCTACTCCCTCCCGGCCGGAACGGGTTCCCCGGCAGCCGGCGCGGCCGCGGTAGAGGCGGCCTCGTCTCCCTCGAACCAGTGGGCGCGGGCCTTCATGATCAGCGCATTGGCCTCCTCGAGCTCGAGCTTGGCGCCGCCCTTATCGGAGGCCGAGAGCATCTCCAGGAGCTCGTCGCCCGCCAGATCGGCGAAGTCGTCGAGCGTCTTGATGCCGCCCTCGCCGAGCGTGACGAGCATGCCCGGAGTCAGGCCTTCGAGCGCGACAAGCTCGTCGCTGACCCCAAGCGATTTGTAGCGCTCCTCATATTCGCTGTCGCGCCGCTCGAGGGCTTGCCGCGCCCGCTCCTGCAGCTCGCTCGCGATGTCGGTGTCGAAGCCTTCGATGCCGGCAAGTTCGTCGACCGGCACGAACGCCACCTCTTCGAGCGAGCCGAAGCCCTCGGTCACCAGCAGATGGGCGATGACCTCGTCGATATCGAGGGCGTCGATAAAGAGCTGGCTGCGGGTGCGGAACTCCTCGGTGCGCCGCTCGGACTCCTCCGCTTCGGTCAGGATGTCGATGTCCCAGCCCGTCAGCTGCGAGGCGAGCCGGACGTTCTGGCCGCGGCGGCCGATCGCCAGCGACAGCTGATCATCCGGAACGACGACCTCGATGCGCCGTTGCTCCTCGTCCATGACGACCTTGCTGACCTCGGCGGGGGCCAGCCCGTTCACCACGAAGGTGGCGGGGTCTTGCGACCAGGGGATGATATCGATCTTTTCGCCCTGCAATTCGCCGACGACCGCCTGAACGCGGCTGCCGCGCATGCCGACGCAGGCGCCGACCGGGTCGATGCCGCTGTCGCGCGAGATGACGGCGATCTTGGCGCGGCTGCCGGGATCGCGCGCCACCGACTTGATCTCGATGATGCCGTCATAGATCTCCGGCACTTCCTGCGCGAACAATTTGGCCATGAATTGCGGATGGGTACGCGACAGGAAAATCTGGGGCCCGCGCGTCTCCTCGCGCACGTCGTAGATATAGGCGCGCACCCGCTCGCCCTGACGGAAGCTCTCGCGCGGCAGGAGCTCGTCGCGGCGCAGCATCGCCTCGGCGCGCCCGAGATCGACGACGATGTTGCCGAACTCGACCCGCTTGACGAGGCCGTTGACGATCTCGCCGATACGGTCCTTGAACTCGTTGTATTGCCGCTTGCGCTCGGCATCGCGCACCTTTTGCACAATGACCTGCTTCGCGGTCTGCGCCGCAATGCGTCCGAAATCAATGGGCGGCAGCGGGTCGGTGATGAAATCGCCGATCTCGGCCTCGGCGTTCAGCCGCTGCGCCGCGACGAGCGGCATCTGCGTCGCCTCGTTCTCGACCGTGTCGACGACCTCGCGGAAACGCAGCAGGCGGATCTCGCCGTTTCGGCGGTCGATCTCGGCGCGGATGTCGTATTCCAGGCCGTATTTAGAGCGCCCGGCCTTTTGGATGGCCTGCTCCATCGCGTCCAGCACCTCGTCCTTGTCGATGCCTTTGTCGCGGGCAACGGTGTCGGCGACTTGGAGGAGCTCGGGGCGCGAGTAAGTGGCAGTCGTTTCCATTGGTATTTCCCGTGAATCAATGAGTCGGGATGGTGATGCCCGGTTTGCCCTGGGCATGCGCGATGAGATCGTCGGTCAAGATAAGCTTGGCGCGGGCAATCGCCGAGAGCGGTACGTCCACTTCGCCGGTTTCGGCGATCAGCCGGACATGATCGCCGGCGCGGCCGAGCAGCCGGCCGCGGAAGCGCTTCCGGCCGGAGACCGGCTGCGACAGCTCGATCTTTGCTTCGAACCCGGCAAAGCGGTCGTAATCCTCCGGACGGACCAGCGGCCGATCGATGCCGGGCGAGCTGACTTCCAGCGTATAGGCGCTGGCGATCGGGTCGGCGACATCGAGCAGCACCGAAACCGAGCGGCTGATCTCGGCGCAATCCTCGACCGTCATCGCCGCCTCGTCGCGGCGTTCGGCCATGATCTGCAATGTCATCCGCCCGGCACCAAGCACTGCGACGCGCACGACCCGATAGCCCATCGCGTCGAGCGAGGGCTCAATGATTTCGGCGATCTGGCTCGTATCAATCGGCAATCCGGTCCAATCCTGCGAGACAAACGACAACACAAATAAAAAGTGGGCCGCGGGGCCCACTCCGTGAAGCGGTCCGCCCGGGCTTTTTACCCATGCGGACCTATGGGACTTTTGTCGGGATATATAGTGAAACCGGCCCGCCTGGCAAGGGCGCGGCGAGCGAATTCAGACCCGCTGCCGCACCCCCGCAATGGTCAGGCCGTGGGGGGCGCGACCTCGTCGAGCGCGAGGCCGCGCGCTTCGGGCCCGACCTGGGTCACCGCGACGGCCGCGATCGCCACGATGACCGCGATTGCGGCGAACACGGCGGTGGTGCTCCACACATTCTGGATCAGCGGGATCGCCAGGATCGCGATGGCCGCGCCGGCCCGGCCGGCTGCCTGCGCCAAACCGAAGCCCGTGGCGCGCGCGTTGGTCGGAAACACCTCGGAGATGAAGATCTGTGACGCGTTGCCGGACAGCTGGGTGAAGAAGATCATGCAGAAGCCGATCGCCAGCACCATCGTCTCGTCCACCGCGTTGCCGAACAGGATGGCGAACACCCCGGTCAGGATGAAGGCGACGACCGCCGTCGGTTTGCGGCCGAAGCGCTCCAGCGCGTACATCATGAAGGCGCTGGCGCACGGGAAAGCCAGCGTCATCCAGAAGATCGAGTTCAGCGATTTGGCGATCCCGAGCCCGCGCTCGGCCAGCATGTTCGGCAGCCAGGTGCCGAGGCCGATGGCGATGCTGAAAAACGCGTAGAAGCAGATCATGCCGGCGATGACCCGGCGTGGGTAATTGCGGAACACGATCCCGATCGGGTCGCTCTTCGTGTCGCTTGCCGCATCGATGCGCAGCGTCTCGATCGGCACGGTGCGCAGCCCCATGCGCTGCAACAGGTCGAGCGCGCGCCGGCCCTGGCCATGGGTCGCCAGCCAACGCGGCGATTCCGGTAGTGAAAAGCGCAACACAAAGATCACCAGCGCGCCGATGCCGATGATGATCCAGATGCCGCGCCAGCCGATCGTGTCGCGGAAATAGATTGTGAGCAAAAGCCCGACCGGCCACGGCCAGGCGCCGCCGATGAACTGCATCAGCGCAATGATGCGGCCGCGGATGTTCTTTGGCGCGTATTCGGCGGTGTAGGAGAAGCACAGCGGCTGCTCGGCGCCGAGCCCGATGCCGGCGAGGAAGCGGAACACCAGCACCCACCAGAAGCCCGGATCGAAACCGATCGAGGGCATCGCCGGCAGGGCAGCCGCGATCGTCGCCAGCCCGAACAGCAGCAGGTTGAACTGGTAGACCGCCTTGCGGCCAAACCGGTCGGTGAACTCCCCCTGACCGAGCGTGCCGATGCCGAGCCCGATCAATGTCGCAAAGCCGATCCAGCTGACCTGGTAGGCGGTGGCGAAGCCGCTCTTGATGATGTCGGGGACCAAAGCGCCGAAGATCGTGAAATCGATCACGTCGAAAAAGTAGCCGCCGGCCACCAGCGCCAGCACGCGCCAGTGGATCGGCCCCATGCGGGCGTTGTCCAGCTGCGCGCCGACATAAGCCTCAATGGTCTGGGCGGATGCGGGCTGCGCTTGTGCGGATACTGCCATCGGCTTCCTCTCCCTTGCCGTGCAGGACACCGGTATTTAGCGGGCCGCCGGCGATTATTGTCGCGGCGCAACCTAAACACCGGCGAAACCGGCGGCTAGGGAAATGTGCGCGCAGAGCTGGCATGCCGGCCATTCGGGATTCCGAACGACATTCAGTCTCGCGCCCAAAACACGGCTGCGTTACGATGCCGCAACACCGGATTTTCATCCGCGGAGGAAAGCTGATGAGCCGCGTCTATAACGTCATCGACGCCGATGGTCACATCCTGGAGCCGCTCGATCTCTGGGACAATTACATGGATCCCCAGTATCGCGACCGCGCGCCGCGCCTCGTCGTCGATCCGAAGACCGGCAAGGAAAAGCTCGATGTCGAGGGTCAGCTGCTCGGCAGTCAGCAGGGGATGGGCGGCATCGGCGGCGTCGGCGCGCGGCAGGGCGCGGTCAAGGCGGCGGAGATGAAATACAATGAGGGCCGCCCCGGCGGCTTCGATCCGCACAAGCGCATCCCCGACATGGATCTGGACGGGATCGATGCCGCCTTTCTCTATCCGAGCATGGGTCTTTTCGCCGGCGCCGTGCACGATCCTGCGCTGGCGGGCGCGCTGTGCCGCGCCTACAACCGCTGGCT
>VAZF01000312.1 GCA_005888425.1 Alphaproteobacteria bacterium | reverse complement strand
GCGCCGCGTGTGCTCGATCTGGCGATGTCGCGCAGCGACGTCGCCGATTACCTCGGACTGACAATCGAGACCGTGTGCCGCGTTTTGTCGGGCTTCCGGCGTGACAGAATCATCGCGATTCCGACAGCGCATCGTATCGAATTTCATCACCGAGACGCTCTTGAGGCGCTCTGCGAGACATGAGAAGTCCGCTCTCTGCATCAGCTTCGGGATGCGATTTCGATCAATATCCAAAAGAGTAGCTTTCCCGCTGCGGCATTTGATCTAAGTTAATGAGCCCGATGGCGGGCGCCGCGGCTCCGGCTGCATCAGCGCCCGCTTGGGAATTGTGTGTCACGTTCGCCGAGGCTCGCGGGAATGCCTGTCGGCTACATCTATATCGTCGATGACGACCAGGCCGTGCGCGCTTCATTATCGGCGTTGTTCGAGGCCAATGGATACGGCAGCCGCCGGTTCTCTTCAGCCCAGGAATTCCTCGTGGCAGCGCCCGCCCTCGACCCGGGTTGCCTTATTGCCGATATTCGCATGCCCGGAATGGACGGGCTCGAAATGCAGCGGCGGCTCATCGAGCTTGGCCTTCCGTTTCCCTTTATTGTCATCACCGGCCATGGGGATGTTCCGCTCGCGGTCGGAGCTATGAAAGCCGGTGCTCTCGATTTCATCGAAAAGCCGTTCGCTCCTGATACTATTCTGAACCGAACCAAAAACGCGCTCGGCAACCTCAGCACCCGGCCGCAGCCAGACGCGCTGTCGGCAACGGCGGCATCTCGCCTCAAATCGTTGTCGCCGCGCGAGCGAGAGGTCCTGGAAGCGCTGCTCTTGGGGCTGTCCAACAAATCAATCGGATATGAGCTCGGCATCAGTCCGAGGACAGTCGAAATCCATCGCGCCCGGGTTATGGAAAAAACTGGAGCACACAGCCTATCCGAGCTTGTGCGGTTGGGGCTTGCCGCGGGGTTGCAACCCCGCTTCGAGGCAGATCGC
This sequence comes from Alphaproteobacteria bacterium, assembly GCA_005888425.1. Taxonomy (GTDB): domain Bacteria; phylum Pseudomonadota; class Alphaproteobacteria; order ATCC43930; family CGMCC-115725; genus DATARH01. Next base: position 28,993 of record VAZF01000312.1, on the reverse strand, counting down.
CGCTGAAGCGACGCTGCTTCCGCTCCGGAGCCCGGGCGCGCCGGCGATGCGCTGTCCTATGCTGACCTTCCGGATTGCGATGACCGCCGCTGTGATGACGTTCGATCACCGCGATGATCAAGCGTCCCGACAAAGATCGTCACGGCCGAGGTAAACCAGATCACCGATTTTCATTGGCTTCCGCTGCCTTGCTCAGGTGAGCCAGCGAAGACCAGCAGAGCTCGAACGACGACAATCCTACGGCTATGGCGCGGCGCTTATCAGGTAAAACACGGATGGCAGTGGTCGGATTAAATGTTCAGATTTTCGGGTTTTGTTGCTTGCTCCGGCCAGGAGACATTTGGATCAGATGTCCGACAGACTAGGCGCATCACCTGGATTGCTGTCGCTGTTGCCCGCGCCGCCGGGTCAGCGTCGCCTGGCGCTTGGCGTTGCGTGCTTGTTGCTGGCAGTTTTCCTAGCGACACTGCCGTTTGCCAGGATCGGATGGTTCCACCTCCCCGCGTTTGTGCTGACCCAGAAGACGTTGATGTTGGTCAGCGATTTGATCACCTCGGCGTTGCTGTTCGGGCAGTACTCGATCGGCCGCTTGCACGCATTCAACATTTTGGCCGGCGGTTATTTGTTTACCGCCCTGATTGCCGTCCCTCACACGTTAACCTTCCCCGAGGTGCTCTCACAGACGGGCCTGCTCGGGGCCGGGCCTCAAACGGCAGCATATCTATATATCGCCGCGCATGCCGCGCTCCCGCTGACGATTATTGCGGCCGCGCTACAGCGAAAGCACGCCGATACTGCAAGCGACCCCACCGACGGCGTGATCGGATCGATTGCTGGCATGGTACTCGCCATTATTGTGGCGGTGACCGCAACGACTCTGCTGGTAACCCGAGGCCATCAATGGCTACCGCCACTGATCGACAACGGCTACTACACGAGGGAGGCGCGCATTGCAGTCGGTGCCTTGCTCGCCTTGCCTCTCGCCGCGCTGCTTTTGCTCGCCCGGACAGCGCGTCCCCTCTCAACGCTGGATCTCTGGCTGATCGTGACGATGCTCGCCTGGCTGTGCACGATCGCGCTCGGCGCGTTCATTAGCAGGGGTCGTTACGACATCGGCTGGTACGTTGGCAGCTTTTTCGATTTTCTGACGTCTATCTTCGTTTTGCTGATCCTGATCTCGCAGATTATTTTGCTGTACGAACGCCAAGCGAGCGCGGCCGCGGCCTCGCAGCGACTGCGCGAGCGCCGGATCAACGAAATGGAGGCGGTTCTGATCCATCTGTCGCGGGTGAGCGAGCTGGGTCAGAACGTCTCCTCGCTGATCCATGAGGTGAACCAGCCGTTGACCGCGATATCCAACTATCTCGCTGCCGCGATGCAGTTTCTCGCGGCCTCTAATACGGTACGGCTGAAGAGTGTTCTGCAGCAATCGGCGGAGCAGGCCGCGCGTGCGACCGAGATCATCCGACATTTGCGAGACTTTATTGCCGGACACGATTCCGAAAAGCGAGCTGACGACATCCCAGAGATGCTCCGGAATGCGGTGAGCCTCGCATTGCTCGGGATCGATCCGCCGATCCCCGCGATCGAGATGCGGCTCTCCTCTGTTGCCCCGTCAGCGTTTTTCGACCGTGTGCAGATCGAGCAGGTCGTATTTAACTTGGTGCGCAATGCGATCGAGGCCATGGGCGATAGCGAGCGGCGCGTGCTGACGATCACTACGAGACTGACCGCGGACAACATGGTCGAGATCAGCGTCGCCGATACCGGGCCTGGTCTGTCGCCGGCGATCCGCGCGCAACTGTTCGAGCCGTTTGTCACGACAAAGGCCGGGGGCCTCGGGGTCGGCCTTTCGATCTGCCGCGTCATCGTCGAGGCGCATGGCGGCCGGCTGTACGCCGAGGACAATCCCAAAGGCGGAACTGTCTTTCGCTTTGCGCTGCCTCCATCGGCTCGCTGAGAAGTGTCGCGAAGAAATCTCTCGCCTGATTAGGGCGCCGCCTCGTGCTTGGAAGCCCGGCTAACGAATAGGTGAATGGACGCGACGAGCGTCGGCGATTGGTGCGGAGTGCACGATGGCCGCTCTGACGAGAATGAAAAGGAGCGTCGCATTCAGAAGATGCCAGATGAAATGCGTGCCGACTGGAAATGCCGAGCAGAGCCTCGCATCGAGCGTTCGCGCGCTAAATGAGGCGAGAAACACGGCCATCGCGGCGAGGAACGCCCCAGCCCCTCGCAACCGTCGCCGATACAGCACCATGCCGATCACCAGCATCAGAAGGAGGGTTGGCACATAGAGCGCGCCGCCCCACAGCACGGTCGCGGAAACTGCCGCTTCTAGATAAGCAGTCACAGCAAAATATGCTCCCAAGACGGCCAATTTGAGCCCGGGCGGCCAGCCAAAAAACCGCGTGAGGACCAGCCAGAGATAAAGCAGCATGAACAGCATGATCGGCAGCACGTCGGCCCATTCAGCCCAACGCGTCGCGACGGTGTGAAACAGAAAGCTGCCGAGACCAACCAGCGCCATCGTCCCGATCAGGCCGTTAATCAGACCGCGCCCGTTTCCGAGGGGATAGCTGAGCTGAAGCCGCCATGCGCTCCATGCCGCAATCAAAAACGCTGCATTCGTCAGCGCGTTGATGGGTTCGGCGTCAAACGCTGAACTGGTTCGCTCACAATAGTGATCGACCGCCGCGCACAATTCCGGGTAGTGGTTGCCGATCAGCGACGGGCAGGCGATCGACATCGAAGGGGCCTTGCTGGGCGCATACGATCGTCAAGAGGCGGTGCACTCGCCGCGTCAAGGGCAATCATTGCAGGTCTTAGAGGATCCGTGCGCCGCTCGACGGATCACGACGCTTCGTTGATCAAGCGCTTCGGCTTCGCCAGCGCGCCCCTCGGCGCGATAAAGATCGGCAATATTACGCAGGCTCTCCGCTACGGCGGGATGGTCCGACCCGAGCGTCTTTTCCAGAATTGCCAGGCTGCGGAGATACAGCGGTTCCGCCTCGGTGTACCGCGCGCGCCTGTAATAGAGCCGCGCCAGATTGTTGAGGATGCTGGCGGTCCCAAAATGCTCCGGCGGCAGATTCTGCTCGAGAATGCCGAGCGCGCGTCGGTATAGTGGCTCCGCGTCCGAGTCACGGCTCTGATGCTCGTAGACGAGGGCCAGGTTACGCAGGCCGACCGCGACAGCCATATGATCTGGTCCAAGCGCCCGTTCCAGGATCTCGACGCTGCGCTGGCAGAGCCCCTCGGCCTCGGCGTATCGACCTTCTTCCTCATATAGGGCCGCGAGGTTACCGAGCGTTGCCGCGACCGCGGGATGATTTGGCCCGAGCATCTTCTGAAGCATGGCCAGACTGCGCTGATAGAGCGGCTCGGCGTCGGCGTATCGGCCTTGGTTCTGGTACAGAAGCGCCAAGTCGTTTAGCTGCCGCGCTTCGGTCGCGCCCGCCGCTCCGCCATCACCGTTCAGCGCTGCGAGATCCAGCCTGGGATATCGCTCGTCGATACCGGCCTGCAATTGAATATGAAGCGAGCCAAACTGGCGACCGGAACTGAGCGCCGGCATATCTTCCAGGACCGCCGATGCGAACGCGGCCATCAGGACCGCCGTGATGAGCCGCGCCGACCATGGACGATTCATGACTGAGCACCAAGTTCGCGTCGTGCTAAACCGGATCAGCCGACCCCTTGCGGCTGAAGCTCAGCCTTATAAAATTCATATGCGCGCTTGGCATACCCGACCAGCGTATCGGGCCAGTGCGGGTCGCCGTTGTTAATCGCGCGCCCGCCATCGGTGCATAATTCACTCGGGAACGTGAAAACCTGGAGGTGCGTCTCGCCGCGCTCTGCTGCCATCAGCAATGCTTTATGCAGTCGGTCTTTGCCATCAGCCTGGATCTGCCGGTTCATGAACGCTTCTTGCAGTTGCCGGCGTTCGTCGGCGCGGCGCCGATCGGCTTCGACAATCTGCTGCGCCCGCTCCACTTCTTTTGCCTGCGCTGCTTTTCGCAGGTCGTCGGGCCGGATCACCTCATCCATCTTTGCCCTCCCCAATTGCTTACTCAAAAGCGCGCAAATGCCGCGTTAAGCACTGGCGTGCAGTGACATAGATCAATTCATCCCCTGGATCGTCCGCCGAATCCGGATCAATGCAGCTCGGGCACGAACTTACGACCCGCGAGTCCTGCTTCGGGGTCGTATTTGTCTTTGGCCGGCCGCTTGGGGAGTTTTATCTTTTCGCGCGGCACATCCTCTGTCGGAACGAGGCTCAGCAGATGCGAGATGCAGTTGAGGCGCGCCGTTTTTTTGTCGTCTGAACGGACGATGTACCAGGGTGCGTGCGGCGTATCGGTCGACAACAGCATCTCGTCGCGGGCACGAGTATATTCGTCCCATCGGCGCCATGCCTCGACATCCATCGGACTCAGCTTCCATTGCCGCAGCGGATCGTCGACGCGGGCCGCGAAACGGCGCGCTTGCTCCTCTTTGCCGACCTCAAGCCAGTACTTGATCAATATCAAGCCGCCCTCGACCATGATCCGTTCGACGAAAGGGACCAGCGCAAGAAAGCCGCGGTGCTGCTCCGGCGTGCAAAAACCCATGACATGCTCGACGCCGGCACGGTTGTAATAACTGCGATCGAAGATGACGATCTCGCCGGCGGCCGGGAAGTGCGGCATATACCGCTGAAAATACATTTGTGTTTTTTCGCGGTCGGACGGCGCCGGTAAAGCGGCCACGCGGAACACACGGGGGCTCACCCGCTCGGTGAGGGCTTTGATCGTGCCGCCTTTGCCGGCCGCGTCGCGGCCCTCGAATATGACGACAATGCGCAACCCTTTGTACTTGACCCACTCCTGCAGCTTGCAGAGTCCCGTTTGCAGGCGTCGCAGCTCTTCGGAGTACTTCTTGGGCTTCATCATCTGCCAGGAGGGTTGGGAGGTCGGAGGTATCGGCGCACAGCCTACGATGGCCAAGGTCGTTCTCAGGCCCGGCGCCGCATTGATCTGCATCAACGCCCGTTCGGCTTCCCTCGTTCCGGAGGGTGGTACGAGGAGCAGGTATTGCATAGCCGCCAGCGAAGCTCTGCCCAAAGCATAGGGAGATTACGGTCATGCGTTTGACGATGATACTCGCTTCAGCCACAGCGGTGTTGGCATTGACTGCCGGCGGCACCGCGATCGCCCAGACGGCGCAAGCAGAGAACACGCCCTGGATCGAGATGGAAACCACTTCGGTGAGCCTCGGCCTTGGCGGTCAATCGGGCGAAGGCGTGCTGAGGCTCCCGAATTTGGGGACGAACTGCGCCTACGCGTTCAAGGTCGATGGCTTCGGCGCCGGCATAAAGGTGGGCGTGTCCCACGCACGTGCCACGGGGCCGATCGCCGGTATGACGAGGGTCGCGGATTTGAGCGGTGACTACGGGGCCACCGAGGGCAACGTGACGCTCCTCGCCGGCGCCGGCGGCATCTCGATGAAGAACCGCAGAAACAACGTCACAATGAACCTGAAATCCGAAACGACGGGTCTCGACCTCGGCTTCGGCGCGCAGGGCATGACAATCAAGATGCCGGACCAAGTCGTCAATGCGCCGCGCGCCTATATCGTCGAATTCGGTTTCAACAAGACCTGGGTCAACCAGGACAGCCGAGCCGTTCTCGATCAGATCACCCGGGCATGGAAGTGCCGCTATGCCAATATCTGGCTGTTCGGACACACCGACTCGGTCGGCAAGGAAGATACCAATATCGAGCTTTCGGCCAAGCGCTCGTCGGCGGTGCGCGACTATTTGGTCGGGGCGGGCATTGTTCCGACGCGGGTCTACACTCAGGCGAAGGGTGAGGATCCGCAAATCACGCGGACTGCCGACCAGGTGCGGCTCCGGACGAACCGCGCGGTTGTCGTAGTGGTGCAGGAATAGCGCTCATCGAGATGTGGCCGGCGGGGCAGAGGCTTCATTTGCGTCTGGTAAATCAGTGCCTCTCCCCACCGCCCATCGGAAGTCGTACTCGAGCCTCAATATCGGAGTTTCAGACATGAAGTTCCGGGCGTTGGCACTGACCGGCGCTGACGGTCGCGACATGCCACGCCTCGACCGACGAGGACTTATCGGTCTGGCAGTCTCTGGGTTGTCACTGGCAAGCGGCTGTTCCACGCTCGAGCGAGGCGCTCCGATGCCGCCCGCCGTAGCCGATCAGGTCACCGTCCTCGGCATTCAGAACGGACGTTTCTGGCCCGACACACAAGGAGAGGCGCTCCTTCGCGAAGGGGTTCAGGCTTTAGAACGGGAACGCGCGGCAGCTCGCATCACCAGCGGTTCGAGCGGAGGTTCGACGGTCAACCTTTCTCCTGCAAATTTTCTGGCGGTCTCCGGTGGAGGTGACGACGGCGCATTCGGTGCCGGCCTGATTTGCGGCTGGTCAGATAGCGGCAAGATGCCGACTTCCAAACTGGTGACCGGCGTCAGCACCGGTTCAATGATCGCGCCTTTCGCCTTCCTCGGGGGGGCCTATATCGGTCGCCTCCGTACGCTGTATACGACGATCAAGCCGGAGGATATTTCGGAAGATGCAGGTCTGTTTGGAGCGCTCTTCGGCGAAGCGCTCGCGGATACAGAACCACTCGCCCGACTGATCTCGCGCTATGTCGACCAGCAAATGCTCGCCGATATCGCGCGCGAATACGCGAGGGGCCGGTTGTTGCTGATCGGAACGACGAGTCTCGACGAACAGCGCCCGGTCATCTGGAACTTGGGTGCAATCGCGGGCTCGGGCCACCCGGGAGCGCTCGAACTCACCCGCAAGGTGCTACTCGCGTCCGCTGCAATACCTGGCGCCTTCCCGCCGGTCATGATCGAGGTCGATGCCGCCGGCCGGCGCTATCAGGAAATGAACGTCGATGGCGGCGCCGTAGTGCAGACATTCCTTTATCCGCCCGACACAGGGCTACGCGTTGATTTGCGGTCCGCAGAGCACGCCCGCCAGCGGCACGCCTATATTGTGCGCAATGGCCGGCTCGATCCCGATTGGGCGAAGGTCGACCGCCGCTTTCTGAAGATCGTCGGCCGCGCTATTTCGACGATGATCCATTACAGCGGCTACAACGACATCATCCGCATCTATGCGACGACCAAGCGCGACGGCGTCGATTACAACCTCGCCTATATCGAACCCGATTTCCCGGACATGAAGCACGAAGAATTTGATCCGGCGTATCTCCGCGCCTTGTTCGACTATGGCTATGCGAAAGGACGGCAGGGATCTGCCTGGCATAAGGCTCCGCCTCTCTTGGAAACGACGCCTGTATAGGGTGTGCGCAATATCCGCGGCAGTCGCATCCAATGGCGCTCCAGTTGGGCCAAGGTCGAAGTTATCGATTGATGGCGCCACGCCGGCATCCGGCAGGGCCGCCTTGGCGAAGAAGGAAACCGCGATGCGCGTTTCGATCACAGCTGCCGTCCTGATCTGCGGGTTCACCGCTTCTGCTTTGGCGCAGCAGCCCGCACCTACGGTCGTGCCCGTCGGGACGGTCGCCGCCGAGCGAAAGCCCATCACGAAGACAGTTGACTTCGTCGGGCGGATCCAGGCGATCGACCGCGTCGAGGTTCACGCGCGGGTTACCGGATATCTCGAAAATGTACTGTTCAAGGAGGGCGAGATTGTCAAGGAGGGGCAGCCCCTCTATCGACTCGAAAAGGATTTGTTTCAGGCCGCTGTCGACCAGGCGCAAGGAGCCTTGGTAGCGGGCGAGGCAAAAAAGCTGCTGACGGCAATCCAGTATCAGCGGGCCGATCAGTTAATGAAGACCGAAATCGCCTCGCCGATTTCCGGAAAAATCGGTCGTACGACGATCACGAAGGGAAACGTCGTCAGCCCGCAGAGCGGCACGTTGACGACGATCGTCAGCCAAGACCCGATGTATGTCCTCTTTCCGGTGAGCCAACGCCAGCTCACGCGCGCGCGGGAGGCGGGTCATACGACCGAAATTGCCGGTATAAAAGCACGGTTGCGGTTTCCTGACGGGTCAACTTACGATCCGCTGGGGCAAATCGACTTTGTCGATGTGACGGTCGACCGCGCGACGGACACCGTACAGGTGCGCGCCGTTTTTCCAAACCCCTCAGGTGTTTTGATCGACGGCCAATTGGTGACGGTCAACCTCGAGACCGGTAAGCCCGAAGACCAGGTCGTGGTGCCTCAGGCCGCCCTGATTACGGATCAGCAGGGCGTCTACGTCTTCATCGTCGACTCTGGAAAGGTGGCGATCCGACGCATCAAGACCGGCGGACCCAACGGTGAAGATATGATTGTGACGGACGGCTTATCCGGCGGCGAACAGATCATCGTCGAAGGACTGCAGACGATCCGGTCTGGTATGGAGGTGAAAGCCAACCCAGCGACGCCAGCCTTGACCCGGGGCTAGATCGATGTTCTCCGCCATTTTTGTAGACCGGCCACGGCTCGCAATCGTCATTGCCCTGATTACGACGATTGCCGGTTTCGTGTCGCTGTTCGTGATCCCGCTCGCGCAATACCCCGACATCGTCCCGCCGCAGGTCCAAGTTACCACGATGTATCCCGGCGCCAATTCTGGGGTCGTCGAGGCGACGGTCGCCCAGGCGATCGAGGCGCAAGTCGTCGGGGTCGACAAGATGATCTACATGAAGAGCGTCAGCGGCGACGATGGTAGTTACACCCTGATTTGTTCTTTTGAGCTCGGCACGGATCCCGATATCAACGCTGTCAACGTCAACAACCGCGTGCAAATCGCGTTGCCGAGCCTCCCTGATGAGGTGCAGCGGCAAGGCATAACGGTCAAGAAGAAGTCTTCCGCCTTGCTCGCGGTCGTCGCGGTCTATTCGCCAAAGCGTACGTATGACCCGCTGTTTCTTTCCAACTACGTGACGATCAACCTGCTCGACCAGGTGAAGAGCACGCCGGGCGTGGGTGATGCCGTTCTATGGGGAGCTCAAGATTATGCGATGCGCGCATGGGTCCGAACCGACAGTTTGACCGGGCTCGACCTGACGACCGGCGACATTATCAAGGCTATTCAGTCGCAGAACGTTCAGGCGGCTGTGGGCCGTATCGGTGCTCGACCGATTTCGAATGACCAGCAGCTCCAGCTGAACATTCAAACCAAGGGACGGCTCTCCTCGGTCGAAGAGTTCTCGAAAATCGTGATCCGCACCAATCCGGATGGCTCGGTACTTCGGCTCGGGGATGTGGCGCGACTTGAGCTCGGCGCCGCAAATCTCGACCGCGAAACGCGGTTCAACGGCGCGCCCGCCGCTGCGATCGCGATTTACCAGACCCCTGGCGCGAATGCGATCGCGACGCTGAAAGCCGTCGAGGGCCGACTCACCGAATTGCAGAAGCGCTTCCCGGATGATCTTGCCTGGCACGTGACCTACGATCCGACGGCCTTTGTCACGGACACGATCCATGAAGTCCAGAAGACCTTGATCGAGGCGTTCGTTCTGGTGGTGCTGGTCGTTTATCTGTTTCTCGGTAGCTTCCGGGCGACGTTGATACCGACCCTTGCCGTCCCGGTCAGCTTGATCGGCACCTTCATCGTGCTCAACGCGATCGGTTACTCCGCCAACACCGTGTCGCTGCTCGCGATCGTGCTCGCGATCGGCATTGTCGTCGATGATGCGATCGTCGTCGTCGAAAATGTCGAGCGGGTTATGGAGGAGCACCCGGAGCTGTCTCCGGGCGATGCGACAAAACGCGCGATGGCCGAGATCACGGCGCCAATTATCGCGATCACCCTTGTCCTTCTGTCGGTGTTTGTGCCGGTCGCGTTCATCCCGGGAATTTCTGGAGAGCTCTTCCGGCAATTCGCCGTCACTGTTGCCGTCTCGATGTTCCTCTCCGCGATCAACGCGTTGACCTTGTCACCGGCGCTCTGCGGAGTCCTTCTGCGGCCGCACCACGGGCCTCGTCGAGGGCCGATTGGAATGGTGATGCGCTCGATCGACCGCGTGCGGGACGCCTATGGAACGGCAGTTGCGCGCATTCTCCGGTTTTCGGTGATCGGCATCATCATGGTTGCCGTCGCCGGTTTCGGTACCGTCAGTCTGTTGAAGGTAACCCCGACCGGGTTCCTGCCGGAAGATGATCAGGGAGCGTTTTTTGTTGTGATCCAGCTGCCGGGCGGCGCTTCGGTCGGACGGACGGTGGAGGTCGTCGAGAGAACCGAGGAAATTCTGAAACATGAAGAGGCGGTGGCTGATTACACCTCGGTGGTGGGGCTGAACTTTATCGACAACTACTCGCAATCGAATTCCGCCTTCATCGTCGTGACCCTCAAGCCGTTTGAGGAACGCAAGGCCGCGGATGCAAGTGTGGGCGCAATTATTGCCCGGACCGGCGCAAAGTTCCGGCAACTCGGCGGCGGTCTGGTGCTGCCGCTCGCGCCGCCACCCATTATCGGTCTCGGCACGGGTGGCGGCTTTACCTATGTGTTGGAGGATCTGCGCGGCGGCGATCCAAAGGCACTCGCGCAGGTGGTTCGCGGAATGACAGTGGCGGCCAACCAGGATTCGCAGCTGTCCCGCATTTTCAGCACCTACTCGGCGACAAACCCATCGATCTACCTCGACATCGACCGCGACAAGGCGCAGATCCTCGGGGTTCCCCTCAGCAGCGTTTTCCAGGCGTTGCAGGCCTCGCTCGGCGGGTACTTCGTCAACAATGTGAACCTGTTCGGGCGGACTTGGCAGGTCCAGGTCCAGGCGGAGGCGCAGGACCGCGCCGGCATCGATGACCTCTATCGCATCAATGTGCGCAGCGATGAGGGCAAGATGATCCCGCTGCGCAGCATCGTCGAGCCGCGTGTCGTCGTCGGCTCGCCCGCGCAGATCCGCTATAACAACCTCAAAGCGGTCACCATTCAGGGCGGCCCGGCGCCGGGCGTCTCTACGGGTCAGGCGCTCAAAGCGATGGAAGAGGTTGCCGCCCGTACGCTGCCGCAAGGCTATGCCGGCGAATGGACCGACACCGCCTTCCAAGAGAAGCGAGCAGAGGGCAAAACCGCGCTGATCCTCGGCTTTGCGATCCTGTTCGCCTATCTGTTCCTGGTGGCGCTTTACGAAAGCTGGACCATACCGGTACCGGTCCTTCTATCGGTGATGATCGGGATCCTGGGCTCTGTAGGAGCGATGGTCTTTGGTGGCCTGACGCTCGATCTCTACGCGCAGATTGGCATGGTCGTGCTGATCGGCCTCGCGGCAAAAAACGGCATCTTGATTGTCGAGTTCGCCAAGGCAAAGCGGGAACAGGGCACACCGTTGCGGCAGGCGGCGATAGATGGGGCGCGTGATCGCTTCCGCCCGGTCATGATGACGTCGTTTGCGTTCATCCTCGGCCTATACCCGCTCGTCGTCGCGACGGGCGCGGCGCAATTGGCGCGGCGCGACGTCGGCAGCCCCGTCTTTGGCGGGATGATCCTTGCGTCTTTCGTCGGCATCTTTGCGATCCCGCCGCTCTATGTCTCGTTCCAGGCCATCCGCGAGCGGTTGCGTCCGGGGGCCCGCCCGCGGGAGCAGCACACCGACGCTGGCCTCGCCGAAAAGGCACAGCACGCCGCGGAATGACCGCCACCCAGCCGCGGGCAACGACCGGCATGCTTACGAGTTAGCCGCAGGTTCCAGTCACGCGGCCGGATTGATTTGGGTCAATGCTCGCGGACGGCCTCTCTTCGATCTTCTGCCCCAAGCAATCATCAGCAAAGCGTCGCAGGAGTACGCGGGGCGCCATGGATTTTCTGCAAGCATTCCCCGTGGCCATCATTGATGAAGACTATGACGGAAAGCGCGCCGCCGGGCGCGGCATGCGTCAACTGGCCGCCGCTATCGAGCAGGAGGGATTCCGTGTCGTCGCGGATCTCAGCTACGACGATGCGAGGCGCCTCGTCAATGTCGCCAATAACGAATCCTGCTGGCTCGTGTCCGTAGACGGCATCGAAGCCGAGCAAACGCGCTGGCAAATACTGGAACAGGTCCTGTTGGCGAAGCGGCGGCGCAACGACCGTTTGCCGATTTTTCTGTTCGGCGACGAGGTCACGGCGGAGATGGTGCCCTCGAGCGTCCTCAAGCACGCGAACGCCTTTATGCGATTGTTCGAGGATTCCTTCGAGTTCATGGCGCGCGCCATCGCCCGGTCGGCGCACCTCTATCTCGACGGGTTGCCGCCGCCGATGTTCAAGGCGCTGATGGATTATACGCTGCATGCCAGCTACTCGTGGCACACGCCCGGCCATGGCGGCGGCGTCGCGTTTCGCAAGAGCCCGGTGGGCCAGCTCTTCTACCAGTTTTTCGGCGAGAACACGCTGCGCTCCGACATCTCCGTGTCGGTTGGCGAGATCGGTTCGCTGCTCGATCACACCGGCCCGATCGCGGCAGGTGAGCGAAATGCGGCGCGCATCTTCGGCGCCGACGAAACCTTATTCGTCGTCGGCGGCACCTCCACAGCGAACAAGATCGTCTGGCATGGCACGGTGAGCCGCGGCGACATCGTCCTCTGCGACCGCAACTGCCACAAATCGATCTTGCATTCGTTGATCATGACCGGCGCGACGCCGATCTACCTGACGCCCTCGCGCAACGGCCTCGGCATCATCGGTCCGATCTCGCGCGACCAATCGCCCCGGAAGCGATCCAAGCAAAGATCGCCGCAAACCCTGCCGCGGCACAGACGAGTGGCAAGGTCCGTCTGATGGTGATGACCAATTCCACCTATGACGGGCTTTGCTACAACGTGGATGCGATCAAGCAGAGCCTCGGCGATACCATTGAGGTGCTCCACTTCGACGAAGCTTGGTACGCCTACGCAAATTTCCACGAATTCTACGATGGCTATCACGCGATCTCGTCGACGCAGCCGGCGCGCTCGCCACACGCAATCACCTTTGCGACGCAATCCACTCACAAGCTGCTGGCGGCGTTCTCGCAAGCGTCGATGATTCATATCCAGCACGGCGAGACGGCACGTGTGGACATGGCGCGCTTCAACGACGCGTTCATGATGCACACCTCGACCTCGCCGCAATACGGGATCATCGCGTCCTGCGATGTTGCCGCCGCCATGATGGAGCAGCCGGGCGGCAGAGCCCTCGTCCAGGAGATGATCGAGGAAGCCCTTGGCTTTCGACGAGCCATGACCGCCGTCAGGCAGCAGGTGAACGACTCCTGGTGGTTTGACGTGTGGCAGCCGGACGATATCGGAGAGCATCCGGTCGATGCGCCATCGAGCTGGGTGCTCAAGCTGGGAGCCGGCTGGCACGGCTTCGAAGGGCTTGCCGAGAACCACGTTCTGGTCGACCCCATCAAGGTCACGATCCTGACGCCGGGCCTATCGGCGGGCGGCGATATGCACGACCAGGGTATTCCGGCCGCGGTGGTGACCAAGTTCCTGTCGTCGCGCCGCATCGAAATCGAGAAGACCGGCCTCTACTCCTTCCTCGTGCTGTTCTCGATGGGCGTCACCAGGGGCAAATGGAGCACGCTCGTCACCGAGCTGCTCAATTTCAAGGACCTGTACGACAGCGACGCGCCGCTTTTCCGCGTCCTACCGGCCTTGGTCGAGGCGCATCCCGAAGCCTATGCGTCGATTGGGCTGCGGGAGCTGTGCGATCGCATGCACCACGTTTACCGCGACGACAATGTGCCGAAGGCACAGTGCGACATGTACACGACGCTGCCTGAGATGGCGATGCGCCCGGCCGATGCCTATGAATGCCTGGTGCGGGGTGATGTCGAGAGCGTCGATATCGACGAGCTGGGGGGCCGAACACTCGCCGTGATGCTGGTCCCCTATCCGCCAGGCATCCCGCTCATCATGCCGGGCGAGCGCATCACCGCGGCCACCCAATCGATCCAGGACTACCTTTTGTACGCGCGTGAGTTTGACCGGCGGTTTCCCGGCTTCGAGACCGATATCCATGGATTACGGTTCGAGCCAATCACCACCGGAAGACGCTATCTCGTCGACTGCGTCAAGCGAGGGATCGGCCAATGATCCCGCGCGACGTCAGGGCGCCGACCATCCCGGTCCCGTTTCATAAGCTGTTGAAGGTAGTTGCGATCGTCGACGCGGCGGATGCGCAGACAAAGCAGCTGATCGATCACATCGCGGCTCAGAATTTTGAGGTCGAGATCAGCCATAGCTTCGAGCGGGACGTATCGGAGGACGCGGCGGTCGGCGCCTACATTGCGCTGGTCGATGGCGAGCGGCTCGAAAAGGCTCGCAACCTTGCTCGGTCGGTCCGCGCCAACGGGTTTCACACGCCGCTTTGGGGGCTTGCGGATTCGCACCGCATCTCCGATCTCGCCGTCCTCGGGCTCACCGGCGAGGTGAGCGGCTACATCTACCTCGGGCAGCAGACGCCCGCGTTTTACGCCAAGCAGGTCGTCGCGAGTGTCGTGAAATACGGGCTGTCCTTGCTGCCGCCGTTCTTCGGCGGGCTGATGGCGTATGACGGTGAAGCCAATATCGCCTTTGATTGCCCCGGCCATCAGGGTGGCCAGTTCTATCGCAAATCTCCCGCCGGCCAGCTCTTCTTCAAGCATTTCGGCGAAACCATCTTCCGCAACGATCTGTGCAATGCCGATGTCGACCTCGGCGATTTGCTGATCCACGAGGGCGCGGCCGTCGAGGCTCAGAAATACGCGGCGCGCGTGTTTGGTGCCGACAAAACATATTTCGTGCTGAACGGCACGAGCACATCGAACAAAGTCGTCGCCAACGCGGTGCTTCGCCGCGGCGATCTTGTTCTGTTCGACCGCAACAACCACAAATCGCTGCACCAGGGCGCACTGGTCCAGGCCGGGGCCATTCCGATCTTCCTGCCGACTGCCCGCAATCCGTTCGGAATGATCGGCGCTGTCGACTGGGACGCATGGGACGAGGGTTACCTGCGCGAGCAGATCCGAAAACATCCGCTCGTGACGGATCCGGAGCGCTTCACCGCCGCACGCCCGTTCCGCCTCGCCTGTATCCAGCTCGCGACCTACGACGGCACTGTCTACAACGTTCGAAAGGTGCTGGAAAAAATCGGCCACCTCTGCGACTACGTTCTGTGGGACGAGGCGTGGATCGGCTACAACGCCTTTCACCCTCTGTTCGAGGGCCACAGCCCGATGCGGCTCGAGGAGCTGGGCCCCGAAATGCCCGGGCTGTTCTCGACGCAATCCGTTCACAAGCAGGGCGCCGGATTCTCGCAGGCCTCCCAGATCCATAAGCGCGACGAGCATATCAAGGGACAGAAGCGCTTTATCGAGCACAAGCGCTTCAACGAATCCTTCCTGATGAGCGCGTCGACGTCGCCCTTTTACCCACTATTCGCCTCGCTCGACGTCAATGCCAAAGTCCACGAGGGCAAAGCCGGCGAGGTCCTGTGGGATCGGTGCATCGAGCTCGGCATCGAGGTTCGCAAGAAGTTTCGCGAATTCTGTAATTATTATGCCGATACGGGGCGCTGCGACGAAGACAAGTGGTTCTTCGATCCGTTCGTTCCCGATGTGGTGACGATCGAGGGATCTCGCTTTACCGAGGACCTGATCGATATACCGTGGGAGAACATACCCACCGAGGTCATCAAACGCGAGCAGCAGTGCTGGAGTTTTCATCCGCAAAGTAAGTGGCACGGCTATGCCGGGTACGACGAAGGCTACGCCATGGTCGATCCAAACAAGCTGGCACTGTTGACGCCGGGGATCGATCGGAAGACCGGCGAGTATCTCGATTTCGGCGTCCCTGCGACCGTGGTCGCGAACTACCTCCGTGAGCAGCGGATCATTTCGGAGAAATGCGACCTCAACAGCATCCTGTTTCTGATGACGCCGGCGGAGGACGAAAGCAAGCTCAACACGTTGCTTGCCAAGCTGGTGAATTTCAAAAACCTATGGGATCGCGATGCGGCGCTGCCGGAAGCCTTGCCGACCATCTGCGAGGCGCATCGTGAGCGCTACCAGGGTTATACCTTGCAGCGGATCTGCAATGAAATGCACCGCTTCTATCGCGAAGCTAACATCAAAGATCTGCAGCGGCAGTGTTTTCGAGCATCCAGCTTTCCCGAGCTTGCGATGTCGCCAAAGGACGCCTACGAGGCCCTAGTTGCCAATGATGTCGATTATGTACCGCTCGAGGACGTCAAAGGACGCATCTCCGCGACGCTCGCACTGATCTATCCGCCGGGCATCGGGGTAGTGATCCCCGGCGAGCGTTGGGACGACAGGGCCCGGCCGATGCTCGACTACTTCCTCGCCTTTCAGGAGTCGTTCAATCGATTCCCGGGCTTCAATTATGAAGTCCAAGGGGTTTTCCAGGAGCGGGTCGACGGCCGCATCAAGTTTTACACCTACGTCGTCCGCGAGTGAGCGTTGCGCGCTGAAAGCAGGGAGGAACGCCCGATGCAGGGGCAACAAGACATAAAGCGGATGAACCTGGTTCAGCTGACGTTTATCGTCGCCGTGAACATGATGGGCTCCGGCATCATCATGTTGCCGACCAATATGGCGCAGGTCGGCGCGATCTCGCTGCTGTCCTGGATCGTGACGGCATTGGGGTCGATGGCGATCGCCTATGGCTTCGCGCAGGCCGGCCTCTTCAATCAACGGCCCGGCGGCATGTCGGCCTATGCCGAGGACGCCTACGGCAAGTCCGGCTACTTCCTTGTGTTCTTTCTGTACTTCCTCTCTCTGGCGGTCGGCAATGTCGCGATAGCCATCTCCGCCGTCGGCTACCTGGCGTCATTTATGCCTTGGCTGTCTTCGACCCCGATCGCGACCTGCATTGGGGTCATTGCTCTGCTTTGGCTGACGACGGTGGCAAATTTCGGCGGTCCGAGCGTCACCGGCCGCATCGGCTCGGTGACCGTGTGGGGCGTTATTATCCCCGTCGGCGCGCTGTCGCTGATCGGCTGGTTCTGGTTCAGTCCGGAGATCTTTGGGGCCGCCTGGAACCCAAAGGGGTTGAGCCTCCTGGAAGGCATGGGCTCGAGCATTTCGCTGACTCTGTGGGCATTTCTCGGCATGGAATCGGCGGCGCAGAATTCCGCTGCGGTCGAGAACCCGAAACGCGACGTCCCGCTGGCCTGCATGTTTGGTACGCTTGGCGCGGCCGTCATCTACATTCTCTCGACGACGGTGATTCAAGGCATCGTGCCAAACCTCGAATTGGCAAAGTCGACCGGACCTTTCGGAACGGCTTATGCGCATATGTTCAACCCGGTAGTCGGGTCGATCATCATGGGGCTCGCGGTGGTTGCCTGCCTCGGTTCATTGCTCGGGTGGCAGTTCACGATAGCAGCGACCGGGAAGGCCGCTGCGGATGAACGGATGTTTCCGAGCTTGTTCTCGAAAGTGAACCGGATGGGCGCGCCGATCACCGGGATGATCGTATTGGGTGTCGTTCAATCCGCGATGGCGCTGTCGACGATCTCGCCGAGCCTCAGCGAGCAGTTCTCGGCGCTCGTCAGCCTCGCGGTCGTAACGAACGTCGTTCCCTACATCATCGCGTTATCGGCCTTGATGGTCATGATGCAGGCGGTGGACATCTCTAAATTCCAATATCGGCTAAATGTCGCGGTGGCATTGGTCGCGATGCTCTACAGCACTTATGCGATCTATGCTTCAGGCAAGGATGCCGTGCTTGGAGGCATGCTCGTTACGGCCCTCGCCTTTGTGATCTGGGGCTTTATCGCTCCCCGGTTCACCTCAACCCAGCTGGCGGTCGCTCCGCGAGCCAAGGCGGCCTGACCGTGATGAGCGACCGCCGGAACAGGAGACAAAATATGCGAGGCGCGTTCTCAGAGAATCGGCGTCCACACCAAGCGCAGACCCTTGGCTTCGCATTCGCATTCTTTGCCGTGACATTACTGACCACCGCACAACCAGCCTCGGCCGCAAGCGCCAATCTCGACCGGATCAGGGCGGAGGGGAAGATCACGTTCGGCTATCGGGTGGACGCACAGCCATTTTCCTATCGTGACCGATCGGACAAACCGGCCGGGTACTCGGTCGCGCTGTGCCAGCAAATCGTCGATCAGGTGAAGGCCGATCTTGGACTTGCCTCGCTGACCGTGCAGTGGGTTCCCGTTACGCTTGCCGATCGCTTCGACGATCTGAAGCAAGGCAAGGTTGCGCTCCTGTGCGGCGCGGATACGGCAACCTTGGCGCGGCGAAAGGAAGTCGCGTTCTCGATCCCGATTTTTCCCGGCGGAATCGGCGCCATGCTGCGCAACGACGCTCCCTCGGCGCTCCGCGACATCCTGGCCGAGGCGCCGCCGCCCTCGCATCCGATTTGGCGCGGCTCGCCCGCGCGCACCTTCTTGGAGAGGAAGACATTCTCGGCCGTCAAAGGTACGACCAGCGAGAGCTGGCTGACGGGACGGCTGAAAGAATTCGATATCGCTGCCAATGTCGCGCCGGTGGATAACTACGAAGCCGGCATCCAGCGGGTGCTCAACGGCAGCTCCGACGCGCTTTTTGCCGACCGCGCGATTCTATTGGAAGCGGCGCGGCGCAGCAGCTCGGAGGATGTGCTCGATCGGCTCTTCACCTATGAGCCCTTCGCGCTCGCGCTCCGGCGGGACGATGACGATTTCCGCCTCATTATCGATCGAACGCTGAGCCGGCTGTACAAATCCAAGGAGTTTCGGGGCCTGTATGCGGCCTGGTTCGGCAAACCGGACGACAGCGCGATCACGTTCTTCCGGCTGACCGCGCTGCCCGATTGAGGCTGGCGAGAAAGTTAGGCATGCCTTTGATACCGCCGCCCGGCATGAGTCTCCTGGATCTCTGGCTGTTCAATCTCGTCTGCGGTCATCCGCAATGCGGTAATCGCTTCAAGGAAGTTCTTCGCCGGCTCAAGGCGCACGACTCGATCCCGTGCCCGTACTGCAGCCGATCCGTCGATCTCGCGCCATACAGGCGGGAGATCGAGGACGCGTTACGGATGGCAACCGAAGACGACAAGACCGGCGCCGAGCGTCATTAAGCCGTTCGAAAGCTGCCCCCGTGACGCGGGCCGACACAGCTATGCTCATTAAGCAAAAGAATTCGTCGCCCTGCCGAAAAATGAAAGCGGTATCGCGCCGGTCAATTTGCCCTTGATCTAAATCAAGGTTGCCGCACCGGTTCTGCAGATCATCAGATGAACCTTCTCGACCGGATCGCGGACGAGCGGGTCTGTCGTAGATCAGGCGTAGCGGGAGCGACATGGAACGGACATTTGGCGTCCATTCGGAAGTCGGAAAACTCCGAACCGTCATGGTCTGTCGGCCTGGCCTCGCGCATCAAAGGCTGACCCCGGGCAATTGCCACGCGCTTTTGTTCGACGACGTCCTCTGGGTGCAGGAAGCACAAAAGGATCACTACGATTTCGTGCTGAAATTGCAGAGCCGCGGCGCCGAGGTTCTCGAGCTGCACGATCTGCTCGCGGCGACGCTAGACGATCCCGACGCACGCTCTTGGATCCTCGAACGGCGCATTACCGCCAATAGCGTTGGGCTGGTTGTCACTCGCGCTGTCCGGCCTTGGCTCGATGCGATGCCGGCAAAGCAGCTGGCCGACCACCTGATCGGCGGTATCGCCATTGAGGATCTGCCGCAAAGCGAGAGCTCGGCGTTGCTTCTGGAGATCCTGGGCGGCACATCGTTTCTGGTGCCGCCGATTCCGAACACGCTCTTTCAGCGGGATCCGTCGTGCTGGATCTATGGCGGTGTGACCTGCAACCCGATGTTCTGGCCGGCGCGCAAGCCCGAAACCTTACTGCAGCGGGCCATCTACAAGTTCCATCCCAGCTTTAAGCGCGGCGATTTCAAAATCTGGTTTGGCGATGCCGACGAGGAGTTCACTGGCGCGAGCATCGAAGGCGGCGATGTCATGCCGATCGGCAAAGGCATCGTGCTGATCGGCATGGGCGAGCGCACGACGCATCAAGCCGTCGGCCAAGTCGTGCACAGCCTGTTCAGGGAAAACGCTGCGACGCGGGTGATTGCCTGCGTGATGCCTAAGAGCCGTGCGGCGATGCATCTCGATACAGTGTTCAGCTTCTGCGATCGCGACAAGTGCACGGTTTTCCGCGAAGTGGTCGATCACATCGCTTGCTACAGCATCTACCCGACCGGCGCCGACGGCGCATTCGAGGTTCGGCCCGATCACGCGCCGTTGCTGGAGGTGGTAAAGAACGCGCTGGGACTCGACGCGCTGCAGGTCATTGAGACCGGGGGAAACGCGTGGCAGGCCGAGCGCGAGCAATGGGATGATGGCAACAACGTCGTCGCGCTCGAGCCGGGCGTAGTTGTGGCCTATGACCGCAACACCTACACAAACACACTGCTGCGCAAGGCCGGCATCGAAGTCATCACGGTGCGCGGATCCGAGCTCGGCCGCGGCCGTGGTGGCGGTCATTGTATGACCTGCCCGGTGTCGCGCGACCCTGTCTACTGATGAGCATCCGTTGCCTTAGAGAGGTCGTAAAATGAGCCTTAACTTGCGCAACCGCTCTCTCCTTACGGTTCAGGACTTCACGCAGCGCGAGTTCTTTTATCTGCTCGATCTGGCTCGCGATTTGAAGCGGGCCAAGTACGCGCGTACGGAGCAGGAGCATCTGAAGGGCAAGGAGATCGTCCTGATTTTCGAGAAGTCCTCGACACGCACGCGCTGCGCCTTCGAGGTCGCCTGTTTCGATCAGGGCGCTCATGTCACCTATCTCGATCCGGCAGGCTCCCAGATCGGTCACAAGGAGTCGGTGAAGGACACCGCTCGCGTGTTGGGGCGCATGTACGACGCGATCGAGTTCCGCGGCTATTCCCAGGAGGCGGTCGAGGAGCTCGAACGCTCCGCGGGTGTCCCTGTCTTCAACGGCCTGACCGACGAATATCATCCGACGCAGATGCTCGCTGATGTGATGACGATGCGCGAGTACAGCGAAAAGCCGCTGCATGACATCAAATATGCCTATATCGGCGACACCCGATCAAACATGGGGCACTCGTTGATGATCGTCGGCGGTCTCGTCGGCATGGACGTCCGGATTTGCGGGCCCAAATCGTTGTGGCCGGCGGAGGACTACATCAAAATCGCGCGCGACCTCGAAGGCAAATACGGCGGCAGGCTGACAATCACGGACGACCCCGAGGAAGCCGTGCAGGGGGTCGACTTCATCCACACCGATGTGTGGGTTTCGATGGGCGAAGCCAAGGAGGTCTGGGCGGAGCGCATTGCGCTCCTGAAGCCATATCAGGTCGATATGAAGCTGATGAAGGCGAGCGGCAACCCGCGCGTGAAGTTCATGCACTGCCTGCCTGCCTTCCACGACCTCGAGACGAAAGTCGGACGCGACATCCACGAGCAGTTCGGCCTCACCGCCATGGAGGTGACGGGAGAGGTGTTCGACTCGGAGATGAATGTCGCCTTCGAGCAGGCGGAAAACCGCATGCATACGATCAAGGCCATTCTCGTCGCGACTCTCGGGGATTGAGGCGGTGCGTATCGTCGTGGCGCTCGGCGGCAACGCGCTGCTGAAGCGCGGCCAGCCGATGACGGCCGAGGCGCAGCGCGCCAATGTGCAGATCGCCGCCGCCGCGCTCGCTGAAATCTATCCCGGGAACGAGCTGGTCATCACGCACGGAAATGGGCCGCAGGTAGGCCTTCTGGCGTTGCAGGGCGCTGCCTACAAGCCGGAAGAGGTCTATCCGCTCGATGTCCTCGGCGCCCAGACCGAGGGCATGATCGGCTACATGATCGAGCAAGAATTGGGAAACCTGCTGCCGTTCGAGGTGCCCTTCGCGACGATCTTGACGATGGTCGAGGTCGATCCAGCCGATCCCGGCTTCGCGTCTCCGACCAAGTTCATCGGCCCCGTCTATTCCGGAGACGAAGCCGCGCGGCTCAAGGCCGAAAAAGGCTGGGTCATGAAGCAGGACGGCGACAAATGGCGCAAAGTCGTTCCGTCGCCGCAACCCAAGCAGATCTTCGAGGTGCGCCCCATCCGCTGGCTGCTCGAAAAAGGCACGATTGTCATTGCGGCAGGCGGCGGCGGAATCCCGACCGTCTATGAACCCGGCCGCAAATTGCGGGGTATCGAGGCGGTGATCGACAAGGATCTCTGTTCCGAGCTGCTCGCACATCAGCTCGAGGCGGATTTCTTTCTGATGGCGACCGATGCGGACGCAGTGTTCGTTGATTGGGGTAAGCCCACTGCGAAAGCATTTCGGCGCGCGAGCCCGGCTGCCATGCGCGATTACGAGTTTCCGGCTGGATCGATGGGACCGAAAGTCGCGGCCGCGTGCCACTTCGCTGAGACGACCGGTAAAAAGTCGGGGATTGGGGCGCTCGGGGATCTAGCGGCGATCCTGCGCGGCGAGGCCGGCACAACGATCGCGAATTCCGTACACGACATTGAATGGGCCGCCGCCTGACTGAAACGGCCGGTCTGAACTGAAGCGGCGGCGTACCGCTCCTGATGAGACGGCGCTACATCGAGGGGGGACAACCGTGAGATTGCGCTGGATGCTATGCCATGCGCCAGCTGTCGCAGCCGCGTTGACCATGGGCCTGGCTTTGGGTTTTCCGACGGCGCCGGCGCGCGCGCAGCTGGCCGACAATCCGGGAAGCGCCGCTGACCCGTTGCCTACGGGCCCTCAGGCGACACCGCTACCCACCTTGCCGGAGTCGAATGTTCCCGATGTCAGCGCAACGGTAGGCTCGACCAAGACGCGTCCGGCGTTTCGGCTGCTGCCTCAGTTTGTTCCCGGATCGGAGGATTGGTCGCGGCCTTATGCCGACGTGCTCAACACCCAATACGACAAATGGCTCGCCTTCAAGAAGGGCATCAGCGAACAATACAAGCTCGACTTCGGGATCGATTATTCCTTTTACCCGCAGTGGGGCACGAAGGGCGCGCCGGTCTACGCGAACGTTTACTATCCCTACGTAACCTGGAAGCCGTTCAAGGACACGCAATTCGGCTCCGGCGAAATCAACATCGTCACCTCTCACCAGGCCTATTTCAGTACCCAGAACACCAGCAGCCAAGCGTCGCGCCTCGGGCTGATCACTTTCCCGAACGACTGGACGCGCGACAATTTTGCCTGGTCGACGCTCGCTTACACGCACACATTTCCGGGGCTGGTCAGCTGGCTCTCTTTGACGGTCGGCCAATACAACCTTTTCTCCTTCGACCCTAACGAGTTCGCCGCCAACGCGCAGACGAGCTTCATCAGCTATTCCTTTGCCCAGACTGCAACTCAGACCTTTCCGAACGCCGGATTGGGTGCGTACGGACGCGTAAAGACTCCGGATGGACAATTCAATTTCGCGGTGGGCGCCCAGGGCGGCACCGATCTCAATGGCGGCACACTGACGAGCGCCGGTATCGAGCAAGGCAGAATGGTCAAATGGGGCAATGCGCAATGGACCCCAAAAGTTCCGGGCTTGGGAGATGGCATTTACAGCGTGCTCCTTTACGAGCAGCCGTTTGTCCCGAATGTCTCCAGCCGATCAACCGGCGTCTCGCTGAGCATATCGCAGGATTTGACCGACAGATACGGCGCGTTCCTACGTGTCAACAACGCGACGGGACCAGATATTCCGATCCGCACCTCTTATGCAGGCGGCGCGATCTGGAATAATCCGATCGGCCGAAACCGCGCCGACCAGCTCGGTGTTGCGGCCGGCTGGAATAAGACCAATCACCAGTCGGTCGGAACAGTCGGCGTGCGCGACGGCGAGTGGGTCAGCGAGATCTTTTACAAGGCGACAATCTTCAAAGGGATGCATGTCACGCCGGACATCCAGGTGTTCTGGAACCCGGCATTGGCGCCGCACGCCAGCCCCGAAGCCGTATTCACCGTACGCACGACCGTCACGTTCTAGGACACCCCGTCGGCATCGGCGCGAGGACTCGGTTCACTGTGTCGCGATCGGCGAGTGCGCCCTCACCGAGGCGGCCGGCTCGGCAAGTAAGGCGCGGGCCGCACACCATAGAGAGGTACCACCGGCAATGACCGATGTTCCGCCACCGCCGCCGGCAGGTTCCGATCGTACTCCGTCACTGCTCGACGCTTGCATTCCCGCCGTCGCGCTGATCGTCTTTCTGGCGACCTCGTACCTGCTCTATGGCGACAAGGCTGCGCAAGGTCCGAACCAGATCGCGTTGCTGTTCTGCGGTTTGATCGCGTGCGGCATCGCCGTAAAGAATGGAGTGCCGTGGTCCGCTTTGCGACAGGCAACCGCCGACGGTATAGCTTCTGCGCTCTCCGCGATTTTCATTTTGCTCGCCGTCGGCGCACTGATCGGCACATGGGCTTTGAGCGGCACGATCGCGACGATGGTGTATTACGGGCTGCAGGTTCTCAGCCCACACTACTTTTATGCGTCGGCGGCGCTGATCTGCGCGGTTGTCGCCACCGGAATCGGCAGCTCTTGGACCGTCGCAGGCACGATCGGGATCGGGCTGATCGGGATCGCCGGAAATATGGGGTTGTCGCCGGAAATCACCGCGGGTGCGGTCATTTCGGGCGCATATTTCGGCGACAAGGCATCGCCGCTGTCCGATACGGTGAATTTGGCGGCCGCGGCATCAGGCTCCGATTTGTTTCAGCATACCCGGGAATCGCTGTGGACCTCCATCCCGGCGCTCTTGCTGTCGCTGATCGGTTTTGCGCTGCTCGGCCAGCCGAGTGAATTCGAGGCTACGGGAATGCTGTCGGGCCTCACTCAGCATTTCGTCATCACGCCCTGGACATTGCTGCCTCTGGCCCTGGTTTTTGGCCTGGCAATCCTGCGCTTCCCGCCTTTCGTCACGATTTTTGCTGGGGCATTGCTCGGCGGTGTTCTGGCTGTCCTTTTCAATGCCAACCAGGTCATTGCCTTTGCCAAAGACGCGTCGCTTCCGGCGCCGCTCGCGCTCATAAAAGGGATCTGGTCCGCGCTGGCCACTGGCTATGTTTCGAGCACTGGCCAGGTTGAGATCGACCGGCTCCTGTCGCGCGGCGGCATGGAGTCAATGCTCAACACGGTCTGGTTGATTTTGACGGCGCTTGCCTTTGGCGCCGTGCTCGAGCGTGCCGGGCTGTTGAAGCGGTTGACCGAGGCGGCAATCAGCGGTGTGCGCTCGACGGGCAGCCTCGTGGTTGCGGTGGTCGGGACTTGTATCGGCTTGAATGTGATCGCATCCGATCAGTACATCGCGATCGTGCTGCCCGCGAGGATGTTCCGCGTCGAGTTTGACCGGCGCGGTCTCCTTCCGGTCGCTTTGTCGCGCGCGGTCGGCGATTCGGCAACGGTAACCTCGCCGTTGATCCCCTGGAACAGCTGCGGCGCATATATGGCGGCCACACTTGGAGTGCCGACGCTGAGCTATGCGGGGTTTGCGTTCTTTAGCTTGCTGAACCCGCTCGCGACCGTGGCGATCGCCTTTCTTGGCTTCAGAATGCGCCGTCCCGAAGCGAGCGAGCCCGCCGCCGTCAAGCCTGACCGCGCCGCCTAGCGGAGGCCGATGAGGCAGTCCCCGTCCACCCTTCTGCGAGGACGGCCGAGGTCACGCAGGCGCCGTGTCGCTTCGACAGCTCGCTCGTGTTGGCCTAGGCTTTTTTCAAGCGCCTCGCCCAGCCGCTGCGACCGCGGCGTGCTGTCGTAGATCTTATTCGCTGAGGCGAGATAGTTACCGAGCGCCGTGAGCGCTTCCGTCAGCTCGTGCACGAGTGCAGCTGTCGGAACGGTTTGGCCTCGCGGGAATCCGTCGTTCCCTCCGATGTGCCCATCTGCCGCCATGACAACGTACTCCTTGTGCTGACATTGCCGCCTGCCCCCTTTATTGGCGACTTCTTTCCGTGATAACGCCCCCGTAACGTACGTTAACACGCTTTTTGCGCGAGATGCGAGCGGCGAATCCGGCAGAAAGTTGATCACAATCA
The DNA here is from genome assembly GCA_005888425.1 of Alphaproteobacteria bacterium. Taxonomy (GTDB): domain Bacteria; phylum Pseudomonadota; class Alphaproteobacteria; order ATCC43930; family CGMCC-115725; genus DATARH01. The sequence goes on along the minus strand of VAZF01000312.1, from coordinate 3,055 downwards.
AAAAAGCGGCCTGGAAACCGAGCTCATCCAGTGTGGAACGCAGGGCTTCGCTGAATAGATGGTGATTAAAATCAAACTTTCCGGTATTTGCGATAAATTGACGGATTTAGCGCCATTCGGGTATTACTCAAATACTTCTACTCCCGATCGGCACATTTTTAATAATTCTATCAAACAGATAAAGAAAAAAAAGCATTCCCGGAACCCACGGTAGGGTCAATTTTTGACGATTTGCTTCTGTGGTACATTCGATTCGGAGCTGTCTTTCAATTCTGTTCTGACACTGTTTTATTCCGCGATTGCGACAGATCAATGCTGTCCGATACAGGGTCAGGCAAAAGTGCGTGAGGAAAACGTCGGGAACCAAAGCCGGTGTCGACCCAACGCCGTCGTGCACGTCACGTCAATACCGCTCGCCGGAGCCGCGTCAGAGCTCGCGGACCGCAGCTGTGCTGCATGCACGACGGAGTTGCGAGCACCGGGATTGCGGCAGTCTTTGAGATGCCGAGGATAAACGGTTTGAATGGCGTCCTGGCTATCGCCGGTGCCGGGCTATGATGACGGTAAGCACCGAGCCCGGCGATGCCAGTCATCTCTCGACGTCTCGGGACCGTGCGGAACTCGCGCTGCCTTCGTCGTTTGTGCGCTTTCGCAAGGGAGAGCCGTTGTACCGCACAGGTGAGGGCGCTGAGGCTCTCTTTAGCATCGTTAGCGGCGTCGTAAAGTCATACACGATGCTGCCGGACGGAGCGCAGCATATCATCGTCTTTTCCTTTGCCGACGATCTGGTCGGATCGGTTCAGAACGGCACGCACCTGAATTCCGCCGAGGCGCTTACCGCGGTGACCGCGTATCGGATGCCCATGGTCGCGATAAATGCCCAAATCCGCAGCGATCCGGACCTACAGTTTCACCTGATTTCTCAGCTGTCGCACGAGCTGCATCAAGCTCAAGCACACGCATTTCTGCTCAGTCGGCAACGCGCAATCACGAGAATAGGTCTCTTCCTTAGGATGCTCGAAGCCCACCAGGGTACGGCTAGGGGATCCTTGCAGGAAATTTATATGCCGATGAAACGTTCGGATATCGGCGCCTATGCGGGGATCTCGCTTGAGGCAGTCGGCCGATCGTTTCAAACCCTTGTGAACCGCGGCGCGATTGCCATTCGGGATCGCCGATATGTTCAGATCATCAACCGCGCCCTGTTTGAGGCTGCGATTTTCGAGAAAAAAGGCGGCCACTCAGGAGCCGCGGGCCGCTGACCGGGACGGGGTTGGCCGAACCCCCGGGGCACCTGCACGGGAAAGGTGGAGCACTGTTCCAAAAAGGACACCGACATACGGGGCTCGCGCCGTTAGCCCGAGAAATCGAGTATGTCGCTCGTGGTCTCGGATCGGCAAAGGCGATTGAACCGCGCGAATGAAAGGGAACTCAAGCGTGGCAAAACCAATCGTATATGTCATTGATGACGACGCGGCGGTGGGGGATTCCTTCCACGTCATGCTTGAATCCAACGGCTTCGAGGTTCGTTCCTACACCTCAGCCGCTATGTTCTTGGCTGAGACGCCACCGCTTGAAAGGAGCTGTCTGCTTGTCGACGTGAACATGCCCGAACTCGACGGGATCGAACTGCTCGCGCGGCTTCGTCGCGGTGGTGTTATGATTCCCGCCGTCCTCGTTACCGGCGGCAAGATCACAACCAGCCTGGTCTCGACGGCGGATCGGAGCGGAGTGGCTCTATTGGAAAAGCCGATCATGGCGCAGGAACTCGTCGCCGAGATCTACAAGGCGCTCGGCTGTCGTGATGGTCATGCTGACCGCTGATCCCTATACCGGGCCCGCGCGGCGACTGCGGGCGCTGATTTAGCTCAATGCACGCAGCCTGACTGACGGCCGAGACTGCAGAGAAGCATCCCGCGATGGGACCGCGGCCGTATCGAAACATCATGTCGACCGGGCAGGCACAATCGAAAAAGGAGCCGCCGCTGAAGCTAGCTCGGCGCGACGAAGCGCTGCCTGTCGAGCGGTTACTCGGTTTGGCCCTTTTGGCGCTGCTTGCCCTGGGCACGTTCATTATTCTTCGCCCGTTTATCTCGGCCCTGCTTTGGGCCGTCATTATCACCTACTCGACCTCCGGATTGAATCGTCGCCTCCAGCAGTGGCTCAACGGCCGGAGATCGCTCGCCGCGCTATTTTCAACGCTGCTTATCGGGACGCTGATTGTGTTCCCGTTAGTCCTCGTCAGCGCCACTCTCGCCGAGAGTGCGGCGGGTCTTGTCGCTGATGCTCGCGAGGCGCTGGACCGCGGGATCGGGGCGCCTCCCCAATGGTTGAGCGAACTGCCGCTCATCGGCCCGCGCCTCCAAGATTACTGGGGAACGGTCGCGGCGGGCGAAGCCAATTTCGCCGCAACCCTCAAGCCCTATGTGTCGACCGCGGGAGGCTGGCTTTTTTCGGTGCTCGCGAGCTTTGGCGGCGGCATTCTCGAACTAGTGCTGAGCCTCGTGATTGCCTTCTTTCTCTACCGTGAGGGCGGCACTGCGGGCTCCAGGCTCTACGCGTTCTCGTCGCGGATCGGCAGCGAACGGGCCACGCGTGCCTTGGATGTCGCGGGAGGGACGATCAAGGGTGTGGTTTACGGGATCGTCGGCACGAATTTGATCCAGGGCGTATTGTCGGGCATCGGATTCTGGGTAGCGGGAGTCCCGGGCGCCTTTCTTCTGGGGTTTCTGTGCTTTTTTCTGACAATGGTCCCGCTCGCCCCGACCTTCATCTGGCTCCCGTCCAGCCTGTACCTGTTCTACAACGGCTCAACCGGCATGGCGATCGCGCTCGCCATCTGGTCGTTTCTGATCTTCAACCCGCTCGAAAATGTGCTCAGGCCTTACCTGATCAGCCGCGGCAGCGACCTGCCGATCTTGCTGATCCTGTTGGGGATGCTCGGCGGTTTGGCCGCATTCGGCCTTCTCGGAATTTTCGTCGGGCCGACCATTTTGGCGGTTGGCTACGGTTTGCTCATCGATTGGATCGAGCCCGCTTCACAACCACCTGATTG
>VAZF01000779.1 GCA_005888425.1 Alphaproteobacteria bacterium | reverse complement strand
AATCCCGGCTCGTAGCTAAAATAGGGGCGAATGACAGAATGCCGGGTTGCTGATCTGCAAAGATCAGCAGTGCGTCTAGCGAACCAACGCCTGCCCGAACTGAGCCTCCCCCGAATTGGTGGACACCTTTGATAAGCTCCGATGGGAGCGGAAAGGTGTCGAATGGGCCAGGAACGGCGTCATTTTACGGATGAGTTCAAGCGGGAATCAGTAGCCCTGCTGGCGAGCAGCGGTCGGTCATTGGGGCAGATCGCCGGGGAGCTGGGCATCTCTCCCTCGATGCTGCGCAACTGGCGCAATCGCAGCGACGGGCGGGGTGCGGGGACGGCGTTGCATCCCAACAAGTCGGCGTCGACGTCTTCCCCGGATCCGACGGCAGAAATCGCCCGGCTTCGCCGCGAGAACGATCGCCTGCGCATGGAGCGCGACATTTTAAAAAAGGCTGTGGCCATCTTCTCGGAACCGCCGAGATGAGGTTCCGCTTGATCGAGGACCACCGGGATGTCTGGCCGGTGCGCGTCATGTGCGATGCGTTGAGCGTGTCGCCGTCCGGCTTCTACGCTTGGCGTTCGCAGCCAGAGAGCCTGCGCAAGATCGCCAATCGCGAGCTGCTGGTCGATATCCGGCGGGTTCATGCGCAGCACCGCGGCCGATATGGGGCACCGCGTATTCATGCCGAGCTGCGTGCCGAGGGCCAAACCGTCTGCCGCAAGCGGGTCGAACGGGTGATGCGCCAGCACGGCATCCGGGCTCACGCGCCACGCCGCTATCGCGTATGCACGACCGACAGCAAGCATTCCCTGCCGGTAGCCGCCAACTTGCTGGATCGGAATTTCATAGCCGACAGGCCCAATCAGATCTGGCTGGCCGATATCACCTATATCCCGACCGCCGAGGGCTGGCTCTACCTGGCCGTGATCCTCGACCTGTTCACCCGCAAAGTGGTCGGCTGGGCGATGCGCGATCACCTGCGGCGGATTCAAGCGGTTGTCGCAACACCATGACGAAGGAGGTTGCGATGACCATTCGAAAGCGGCGATCGGATCGATCTGTCAGGGGGCCATTGCTGTCCCCAGGGCGACCGCCAGTGGCAGGACGAGACGAGCGGCGACGGTTCTGGGCAGCCATCGCGGCCGGCATGGCGAGTGAGGTTGCTGCGATCGGAGCCGGTGTGCCGCAGGCTGTCGGAACGAGATGGTTCCGGAAGGCAGGCGGCATGCCACCAGCGATGTTTGCACGATCGGCGAAGCCTCTCTCCGGCCGATATCTCTCGTTTGCAGAGCGCGAGGAGATCGCGCTCCTTCGCGTGCAGGGCACCACCATGCAGGAAGTCGCTCGCCAGCTCGGGCGGGCAGCGTCGACGATCTCCCGGGAGTTGCGGCGCAATGCCGCCACCAGAAGCGGCGGCCTCGAGTATCGCGCGACGACAGCGCAATGGCACGCCGAGCGAGCTGCTCGTCGCCCAAAGCAGGCGAAGCTTGCACGCAGCGCCGCGTTAAGAACCTATGTGGAGGAACGGTTGGCTGGCGTCGTCGTGGCTCCGAGCGGAGATCCTGTTCCCGGCCCGGTCGTGTCCTGGAAAAGTCGTCGGCATGGACCACGGAAGAAGCGGCGGTGGGCAAACGCCTGGAGCCCGGAGCAGATCGCCCGTCGCCTGCCGGTGGATTTCCCGGACGACGAGACCATGCGCATCAGCCACGAAGCCATCTATCAAGCGCTGTTCGTTCAAGGTCGAGGCGCGTTACGTCGCGAACTGACGGCCTGCCTGCGCACCGGGCGCGTGTTGCGGATGCCGAGGGCGCGCACGCGCGGGCGAGGCAAGACCTTCCTCTCTCCCGAGATCATGATCAACCAACGTCCGGCGGAGGCAGCCGATCGCATCGTGCCGGGCCACTGGGAAGGAGACCTCATCCTGGGTCTTGGGAGTTCGGCGATCGGTACCTTGGTGGAGCGCACGACGCGCTTCACTCTTCTGCTGCACCTGCCACGCATGGCGGGCCATGGCCACGAGGCTCGCGTGAAGAACGGGCCCCCACTCGCCGGTCATGGCGCCGAGGCCGTACGTGATGCCATTACGCGCACGATCGTCACCTTGCCTGAGCAACTGCGCCGGTCGCTGACTTGGGATCAAGGAGCTGAGATGGCCCAGCACGCGCGCCTCAAGATCGATGCGGGCGTGCGGGTCTATTTCTGCGATCCTCACAGCCCCTGGCAACGCGGCACCAACGAGAACACTAACGGACTGCTGCGCCAGTACTTTCCCAAAGGGACCGATCTCAGCATTCACGGCGCCGACGAAATTGCAGCCGTGGCCACCGCCCTCAACTCGCGGCCCCGAAAGACGCTTGATTGGAAGACGCCCGCAGAGGCGCTTGACCAGTTTCTCCTATCAGCCGACAAAGACCGCGTTGCGACGACCGCTTGAATCCGCCCAGTACGCCGCCGGCGATTACCGCAAGATCCTGCAGGCCGCCGCCATCACCCCATCGATGAGCCGCAAGGCAAACTGCTGGGATAACGCGCCGATGGAGAGCTTCTTCGGCACCCTGAAAACCGAACTTGTCCACCAGCGCGAATACCCCGATCGCGATACCGCGCGGCGCGACCTGTTCGCCTACATTGAAGGCTACTACAATCGGCAGCGGATCCACTCCGCCATCGGATACATCACCCCAGATCAGGCAGACCTGAAAACAGCATAACCCGGTGTCCACTTTTCTGGGGGAAGGTCATTGGCCGTTGTCGAACATGCCTTCACGCAAGAAAGGTGCCGTAATGTTCCCCAAGCTGCGCTTCGGCATTTG
>VAZF01000778.1 GCA_005888425.1 Alphaproteobacteria bacterium | reverse complement strand
ACAGCTCGCCGGCAATTTCTCGAAGGGCTTGGCGCTCGCCGCGTTCGACCGGGCGCGGGCGCGCTATGCCGCGGTGGTCGGCGACGCTAGGCCGATGATCATCGGCCGCTTGTTGCGCAGCCGCGGCACCCGACCGTTTTATCAGGTGCGGCTACCGGCGCCCTCGCGCGCCGTTGCCGAGCAGCTCTGCGGCCGCATCCAGGCGGCCGGCGGCGCCTGCGTCGCAATGCCGAGCGCCTAAGCCGAGGCCGGCAACCTAGCGCGGTCGTGCGGCGCAGAGAGGTCCAGTTTCGGGCCGAGCGGCAGAATGCCGTTCGGATTGATGTGCTTCATACCGCCGTAGTATCCCAGTTTGATCAGCTCGAAATCGACGGTCTCGGCGACCCCCGGCATCTGATAGATCTCGCGCAGATAGTTCGAGAGGTTGTGATAGTCGGCGAGCCGCCGCAGATTGCACTTGAATAAGACGTAATAGACCGTGTCGAACCGCACGAGGGTCGGGAAGAGCCGCAGATCGGCCTCGGTGAAACGGCCGCCGACGAGCCAGCGCTGCCGTCCCAGCCGATGCTCCAATTCGTCGAGCGCGGCGAATAATTTGTGGAACGCCGCCGCGTAAGCCGCTTGGCTTTTCGCCAGCCCGCAGCGGTAGACGCCGTTGTTGATGTTGTCGTAGACGAAGGCATTCACCTCGTCGATGTCGCGGCGCAGCGGCTCGGGATAGAGGTCGAGCGACGCGTCGCCGAATTCGTCGAACTCCGAATTCAGCATGCGGATGATCTCGGGCGACTCGTTGTTCACGATCGTCCGTGTCTCACGGTCCCACAAGACCGGCACCGTGGCGCGGCCGGTGTAATCGGGTTTGGCGGAGCTGTAGACCTGATGCACGTGGAACACGCCGTCCTTCGGCGCGAGATCGTCGAAGCCGCGCGAATAGGCCCAGCCCTGGCCCTTCGGCAGATCGCTTTCGAGGAGCGGGAGCGCATTTTCGAGACGCTTCAATTTGCGCATCAACACGGTGCGGTGCGCCCAAGGGCATGAGGGCGCGGTGACCAGCTGGTAGCGCCCGGCTTCGGCCTTGAAGCCGGAGGCGCCGTCGCGCGTCACGCGGTCGCGAAACATCGAGTCCGGGCGCAGAAACTGGCCGCCACCGCCGGCCGGCGGGTCGTCGTCGAACCAGGCGCCGTTGACCAGCATGCCCATGCGGTATCTCCTTCCCGGATCTGACGCATCATAATCCTTTGCCGATCTGGGGGTGCAAATGGAGTTATCCGGCAAGATCGTTCTGGGCGTCGCCGATGAGATCCGCGCCGCCGGCCGGCGCGCGTTGGCCGTGCGCGCCGATTTGGGCCGGCTCGGCGAGATCGAGGCGATGGTAGCGGCGATCGAGGAGGGGCTCGGCCCGATCGACGTGCTCGTCAACAATGCTGGGGTGTTCCCGCGCGTGCCGTTTCTCGAATTGCGCGAAAGCGATTGGGATTACGTGCTCGACATTAACCTGAAGGGCACCTGCTTTTGCGCCCAAACCGTCGCGCGGCGCATGGTGGCGAGCGGGCGGGCGGGCGGGATCATCAATCTGACCTCGGGCGCCGCCTATCGCGGTTCGCCGCGCGGCGCGCATTATTGTGCGAGCAAGGGCGGCGTCGTGTCATTGACCCGCCAGATGGCGCTCGAGCTGGCGCCGCACCGCATTCGCGTCAACGCGATCGCACCGGGCCTCACCGACACCGCACAGCCGCGTTATGGCAGCAGCGACGATGAGATCGCCGCGATGGCGCAGACGATCCCCCTGGGCCGTATTGCGCAGCCCGACGATGTCGCGCGCACCGCGGTGTTCTTGGCGTCGGACGAGGCGTGCTTTACGACGGGTCAGATCCTGCACGTCAATGGCGGCGGCTATCTGGGATAGGGGAGGCGGCAATGCTCAGAGCCTTGTTAGCCCGCTTGTTCGGCGGCAGCGCTGCCGCGCCTCCCGAAGAGGACCCGGTCGAATACAATGGCTACCGTATCCGACCGACGCCGTTTCCGCGGCTCGGGCAGTACCAAACGGCCGGAGTGATCGAAAAGGAGATCGGCGGCGAGGTGAAGGAGCACCGCTTCGTCCGCGCCGAAACGCATTCGAGCCATGAGGAGGCTGTCGCCTATTCGATCGTCAAGGCGAAGCAGATCATCGACGAGCAGGGCGACCGCATCTTCGGCTGATGGTATTTCGAACCGCTCAAATCACATCCCTTGATCCGTCATCCCCGGGCTTGTCCCGGGGATCCACGGTTTTCTTTTCGTGGATGGCCGGGTCAAGCCCGGCCATGACGAGTAGTAGGGACACGTCTGACTTGAAAGGTTCAGTTAGGCGTCGGAAATTTCGCCGGCGAGGGTGCGGGCCCGGGCGGCGGCATCGCGCGCCATCTCGGCGCAGAGCCCGGTATAGCCGGCCGGGTCGAGCAGCGCCTCGATCTGCTGGACCGAGAGATGCGCCGTGACCCGTGGATCGGCCGCGAGCAGCATGCCGAAGGATTTGCCTTCGACAAACGCCGCCTGCGCCGCGTCATAGACGACGTCGTGCGCGTGCTGGCGGCCGATCGTCTGGCCGAGGTTCAGCATGACCGCCTCGGCCATGATCAGCCCGCCGCCGAGATCGAGGTTCTGCCGCATGCGTTCCGGGTCGAGGCGCAACCCGCGCAGCACCTCGACGAGCCGGCTGAGCATGTCG
>VAZF01000227.1 GCA_005888425.1 Alphaproteobacteria bacterium | reverse complement strand
TTGACATTGGAGGAGGCCGGCACCGCCGAGCTTGTCGACGGGCTGCGCGCGGAGCGGATCGACGCCGCCTTCGTTCGCTCGCCGATCGGCACGGCAGCGGATCTGACAGTCCATCCCTTGCTGGAAGAGGAAATGCTGGCCGCTCTGCCCTCAGGCCATCACCTTGCCGCCGGCACGAAGAGCAGGCTCCCGCTGAGCGCGTTGGAAGGGGAGACCTTTATCCTCTATCGCCGGCCGCTCGGGCCCGGGCTTTACGACGCAATCATCGCGGCGTGTCAGCGCGCCGGCTACAGCCCACGCATCGGCCAGGAGGCGCCGCGCATGCTGGCGACACTGAGCCTTGTCGCGGCCGGACTCGGCGTGACACTGATTCCCGCCTCGATGCAGCGGATCGGCATCGACGGGGTCGCCTATTGTGCGATCGAGCGCAAGGCCGGCCTGGTCGCGCCCTTAAACCTGGCTTATCGCCGCGGCGAGACCGCTCCCGCCGCATGCCGCTTTATCGCGCTGGCGCGACGCATCGCACGATAGCGATTGGCCGACACGCCGTTTCGCTCCGATGGCGGTTTGACAGGCGGGGCGCGCCATCCCAAATCTTCCCAGTCAGACGGTCGGATGGCCGCTCTTTGTCGGGTTCGCTCGGCGGAGGGAGGAAAGTCCGGGCTCCACGGAAGCACGGTGCCGGGTAACGCCCGGCGGGGGCGACCCCAGGGAAAGTGCCACAGAAACACACCGCCGAGCCCATTGTCCTTCGGGACAGTGGGCGGCAAGGGTGAAATGGTGCGGTAAGAGCGCACCGCGCCGCCGGCAACGGCGGCGGCAGGGTAAACCCCACCGGGAGCAAGACCAAGTAGGAGCGGCAGGCGGCGCTGGCCTCGGCTAGCGTCGCCGGGCGGGCCTTCCGCGCCGCCGCTCGGGTCGGTCGCGCGAGGCGTTCGGTAACGAACGTCCCAGATGAATGGCCATCCCCGCTCTCGGGCGGGACAGAACCCGGCTTACAGACCGTCTGGCAACCGGGGCTTCCGTGAACATATAAAGAACATGATCCGCTGCTTTAAAATCCGAGTATCGCACCTGCGACTACATGATGTGTCTACAGACGAGGACTAGCGAAGATTTAGCCTTCTGCTGTTTTGTACAGAATTCCTGCTTGACTACCCACGTTAGCCCATGATATCCCAAATCCACCCATAGGCGAGCGCGTCACTGCTTGGGGGGAAACTGCAGCGGCGCTACCGGGCCCGCACCTTGCCGGGCGTCTGTGGGGGAGCGTTGGGGGAAGCAAGTGGAACTGTTTCTGTCCACTTATGTGAACAAGGTCGACCGCAAGGGGCGAGTTTCAGTGCCGGCGACCTTTCGCTCCACCCTCGCGACTCATCGCGAGACCAATCTCGTTGTGCTCTTTCCATCATTCAGAGTACCCGCGCTCGACGGTACTGGCAGCAATTACGTCGAGGAGATGAATGAGCGGCTCGAAACTCTCGAGCAATTCTCGGACGAGCACGAGAACTTGTCCCAGCTATTTGCCGAGGCGCACCCGCTGACGATGGACGGCGAAGGCCGAATCGTCCTGCCCGAACCGCTCAAGGAACACGCCCAAATCACCAGCGATGTCGCGTTTGTCGGCCTCGGCGCGATGTTCCAGATCTGGGAGCCGGGGCGCTATGCCGAGCATCGCGCGACGGTGCGCGACCGCTCCCGCCGCCAGGGCACGACATTGCCGCCGCGCAGCGGCCCCGCACGGCGCCCCGAATGACAAGGACACGGCGCACCTCCTCGCGCGCTGACGCGCCAATGCCGGAGAATGGCAGCCATATTCCGGTGCTGCTCGAGGCGGTGGTGGCCTCGCTCGCGCCGCGCCACGACGCGACCTATGTCGATGGCACGTTCGGCGGCGGCGGCTATAGCGCGGCCCTGCTCGCGGCGGCGCGCTGCCGCGTTCTCGGCATCGACCGCGATCCCGAGGCGATCCGCCGCGGCGCGGCGCTCGCCGCGCGCCATCCCGGCCGGCTGACCTTGGTCGAGGGCCGGTTTGGCGAGATGGAGCGGCTGGTGCGCGGCGCGACGCAAGAGCCGATCGCCGGTGTCGCGCTCGATCTCGGCGTCTCGTCGACCCAGCTCGACAGCGCCGAGCGCGGCTTCTCGTTCCGCCTTGACGGCCCGCTCGATATGCGCATGGGACAGGATGGGTCGAGCGCCGCCGATCTGGTTTCCGGGCTCGAGGAGGGCGACCTTGCCGAGTTGATCCGTGATCTCGGTGAGGAACGCTACGCACGGCGCGTCGCACGAGCCATCGTTGCGGCGCGCCGTCGTGCCCCGATCCGCCGCACCGGCGAGCTGGCGGAGATCGTGCGCGCGGCGATCCCGCGGCGGGAGCCCGGGCTCGATGCGGCAACCCGCACCTTTCAGGCCCTGCGCATCGCGGTCAATGACGAGCTTGGCGAACTGGACCGCGGCCTCGCCGCGGCCGAGCGGCTGCTGATGCCGGGCGGCCGCCTCGCGGTCGTCGCGTTTCACTCGCTCGAAGACGCGCGTGTCAAAAGCTTTCTGCGGCACCGCAGCGGTCGCGCGGCGGGCGGCTCGCGTCACCTGCCGCCGGCAACAGCCGCGATGGCGCCGAGCTTCACATTGCTGACACGCCGCCCGATCCGGCCCGGCGCCGATGAGATCGCCCGCAACCCACGAGCCCGCTCGGCCCGGTTGCGCGCCGCCGAGCGCACCGCCGCGCCGGCTTGGCCCGCCGCCCTCGCTCATGCCGCCCTGCACGGCTCTCCCACGGAGCATGCGCGATGATCCGGTTCGCATCGCTGTTGTGGCTGGCGCTCGTCGCGGTAACCGGGTTTGCGACCTTCAAGGTCAAATACGCGGTCCAGGATATCGAGGAAGAACTCAACAAGGTCCGCCGGCAGACGATCGCCGAGCAGCAGGAAATTCATCTGCTGCGGGCGGAATGGACCGCGCTCACCCAGCCCGAGCGCCTGGCCGATCTGAACCGCCACTTCCTGTCGCTCGCCGCGGTGGCCCCAAAACAGCTGCAGCGGAAGATCGACGAGATCCCGCTGCGGCCGGTCCCCGAACCTGAGCCGGTCATCGCCGCCGCGCCGGCTCCCGAGCCCGCGACAGCGGCAGCCCGGACCGAGGTTCAGCCCGTGGCGCCGCCGGCGACATCCGTTGCGGCGGCGACGCCGGTTGCCGCGGCCCCGTCGGCATCTGCCGATATCGTGGTAGGTGCTGCCGCGACGGTCGGCGCGGCGACGCCGCCCTCCGGAATGCCGAAAATCCAGTTGATCGCGACCGCCGAAGCCGCGCCGCTGCCCGCAGTCCCGGCGAAAGCGACGCCCGCCAAGCCGGAAACCCGGCTGCAATCGGCCAAGGGGAAATCGGCCCAGCAGCCGCGCTCGCTTGACCGTCTAATCGACGCGATCGCCGAGGGCCGCTGATGCAAGCCGCCCAACGCCTCGACGACAATCCCTGCCGGCCGCGCCATTTCAAGCCGCCGCCGCCCTGTGCACCGGTGGTCGCCGACGAGCGCGCCAATCAGGTCATCGAGACCTGCCGCACCCGCCTCGTCGCGGCCGCGGCGTTGTTCGCGGTCGTCTTTCTCGTCGTCGTGCTGCGGCTCGCCGAGATCGTGCTGGTCAACGGCGGTGGCGCGGAGTCGCATATCGGCCGCCTGCCGCCCGCCGCCCCGCCCCCGCCGGCCCGCGCCGATATCGTCGACCGCAACGGCACGCTATTGGCGACGATGCTTCCGAAGCCGTCACTGTTCGTCAATTCGAAGGCATTGCTGGCCGCCGGTCAGAACCCGGACGAAGCGGCCCATCAGCTGGCCTCGGTGCTGGCCGACAAATCGCCGGCCGAGATCCGCGCCCGCCTCGTCTCGGGCAAGAGCTTTGCCTATCTGCAGCGCTCGCTGACGCCGCGCCAGCAATATGAGATCAACCGGCTCGGCATTCCCGGGCTCGATTTCACCCCGGAGGAGCGCCGCTTTTATCCTTATGGCGATCTCGCCGCGCATGTCGTCGGCTATTGCGGCATCGATAATGAAGGGCTGGCCGGGGTCGAGCGGGGGCTCGATGCGGGCGTCAGAGGACAGCGCGAGCCGCTCGAATTGTCGCTCGACGCCCGTGTCCAGTTCATCCTGCGCGAAGAATTGCAAAAGGTCGTCAAGGATTTCACGGCCAAGGGCGCCGCCGGGATCATCATGGATGTGCGCACCGGCGAGATCATCGCGATGGTCTCATTGCCGGATTTCGATCCCAACCGGCCAGGCGACACCGAGGGCGCTCCATCCGCGGCGGACCCCAAGGAGCGCCTGTTCAACAAGATCACGCTCGGCGATTACGAAATGGGGTCGGCGTTCAAGATCTTTAACACCGCGATGGCGCTCGACGCGGGCACCGCCACGATGGCGAAGAACTACGACGCCATCCACGACATCCAGATCGGCCGGTTCACGATCAGCGATTATCACGGCAAGCATCGCATGCTGAGCGTCCCCGAGGTTTTTATGTACTCCTCCAACCTCGGCTCGGCGCGGATGGCGATGGAAGCGGGGGCGGAGCGGCAACGCGCGTTTCTGGGACGGCTTGGATTGCTGAAGCCGGTGCCGATCGAGTTTGACGAACTCTCCAGGCCGCATTACCCGGCGCAATGGCGGGAAGTGAACGTCATCACCATCGCCTATGGGCACGGGATCGCGGTCAGCCCGCTGCATGTTGCGGCCGGCGTATCTGCGGTCGTCAATGGCGGCATCCTGCATCCGCCGACCTTGCACAAATTGCCCCCCGGAGCTCATCCGCCGGGCGAGCGGGTCATCTCGGAAAAAACGTCGGAGCAGATGCGCAAGCTGATGCGCCTCGTCGTCGAATTCGGCACCGCGAAATTGGCCGCGGCGCCGGGTTATGTCGTCGGCGGCAAGACCGGCACGGCGGAGAAGAACCAGGGCGGCCATTACCAGGAAAAGAAGCTTTTGTCGGATTTCGTCGGAGTGTTTCCGATGCACGATCCGAGATATCTGGTATTGACCCTGGTCGATGAGCCGCACGGCAACAAGCAAAGCTTCGGTTTTGCGACCGCCGGCTGGACCGTGGCGCCGGCGACCAGCCGCATCGTCCAGCGCATCGCCCCGATCCTGGGCGTCGCGCCGGTTGATGAGGCATCTCCCGCCGTGACCCAGGCGTTGGCGATCGAGAGCCTGCAGGGAAAGCGGATTGAAACTTACTGAGCTGATGAGCTCTGGACCGGCGACCCCGCCGGGCAATCCTCGGGGTCCGCCCGTTGCCGATCCCGACATCATTGGGATCACCGCCGATTCGCGTCAGGTCAAAGCGGGCTATCTGTTCGCCGCCCTGCGCGGCACGCAACGCGACGGGCGCGCCTTTGCAACCGAAGCTGCCGCAAAAGGCGCGGCAGCGATCCTGACCGACGATGCCGACGCGCTGCCGCTCGATCCCGACATGCGGCGGCGCGTTGCCATTATCGCCGACCCCAATCCGCAGCGCCGGCTGGCGCTCCTCGCAGCGCGCTTCTACGGCCGCCAGCCGCGAACGGTCGCGGCCGTGACCGGCACCAACGGCAAGACCTCGGTGGCGCATTTCACGCGCGAGATCTGGTCGAGCCTCGGGCATCCGGCGGCAAGCCTCGGCACGCTCGGCCTTGTCTTGCCCTCCGGGCGTCGCCCCGGTGCGCTGACGACGCCCGACCCGATCGCCTTGCACCGCGATCTCGCCGAACTGGCGACGCAAGGCATCGAGCACGCCGCGATCGAGGCGTCGAGCCACGGCCTCGCGCAATACCGCCTCGACGGTGTCGCGGTCAGTGCGGCCGCCTTCACCAATCTGACGCGCGATCATCTCGACTATCACGGCGACATGGCGTCGTACCGTGCCGCCAAACAGCGCCTGTTCCGCGACCTGCTGAGGCCGGACGGCGATGCGATCATCAATGCCGACAGCCCCGAATTTGATGCGCTCGCGGTGCTCTGCCGTGACCGCGGGCACCGCGTGATCGGCTATGGCTCCGCCGCTTCGGCCGAGCTTTCCTTGCTAGACCGCGTACCGACCCGCGATGGGCAACAGCTGCGCCTTTCGGTGTTTATGCAGCGGGTCGGCGAGACCGCGACGGGCGCGCCCGTCTTTGTCGACTATGCCCACACGCCGGACGCGCTGGCGACTGTCCTCTCCGCGCTGCGGCCGCATGCCGAAGGACGGCTCGCGGTCGTGTTCGGCGCCGGCGGTGACCGCGACCGCGGCAAGCGGCCGCAAATGGGCCAGGTCGCGAGCGAACTCGCCGACCTTGTCTATGTCACGGATGACAATCCGCGCAGCGAGCCGCCCCAGGAGATTCGCCGCGCGATCCTCGCGGCGGCACCGAACGCCGTCGAGATTGGCGATCGCCGCGAAGCCATCACGGCGGCAATCGCGGAACTGCGCCGCGGCGATATTCTCGTCATTGCCGGAAAAGGCCATGAAACCGGTCAAATAATCGGCAATACGACCTTGCCCTTCGACGATGCCGCGGTGGCGCACGAGATCATTGCGGCAGGTCTCGGCAGATGACCGCGATCCGGTTGTCGGGGCCCGCCGATATCGTTATGCCTAGCCGCGGGTCGCGGCCGCTCGGCGGTCGCCGCGCCCTTTTATTTCTTCTCGGTCGTGTCGGCAGCATCGCCCGGCGGCCGCATCGGCCAGCGATGCTCGGTAAAGCGTAGTCGCATGCTCTATCTGATCCTGTCGCCGCTCGCCGAACAGTTTCACGCACTGAACCTGTTCCGCTACATCACCTTCCGCGCGGGCGGCGCGTTCTTCACATCGCTGCTGATCAGCCTGTTGTTCGGCACGCAAATTATCGCCTGGCTCAAATCGATGCAGGGCGAAGGGCAGCCGATCCGCAGCGACGGGCCGCAGGGGCATCTCGTCCGCAAGAAGGGAACCCCCACGATGGGCGGGTTTCTGATCCTGCTGGCGCTGACCGCCTCGACATTGCTGTGGACCGATCTCGGCAATCCCTATGTCTGGATCGTGCTCTGGATGACCGTCAGCTTCGGGCTGATCGGCTTTCTCGACGATTTCCGGAAATTGACGCGGCGTTCGCATCACGGCGTGCCCGGCAAGGTCAAGCTCCTTCTCGAGATCCTGATCGCTCTCGGCGCGTGTATCGCGGTCGCCTTCGTCATGCGCCAGCCGATGGCGAACACCATCGCGATCCCTTTCGCCAAGACCGCGCTCCTCAATGTCGGCTGGTTCTTTCTGGTGTTTGGCGTGCTCGTGATCGCCGGCGCCTCCAACGCGGTCAATCTGACCGACGGCCTCGACGGGCTCGCGATCGTGCCCTCGATGATGGCGGTCGGCTGCTTCGCCTTTATCGCCTACATGGTCGGCAATCTGACCTTCGCGACCTATCTACAGCTGCCGCATGTCGCCGGTGTCGACGAGCTGACCGTATTCTGCGGCGCGATGGTTGGGGATCGCGATCGTGACAAAGCACGAATTGGTGCTCGCGATTGTCGGCGGGTTGTTCGTGCTCGAGGCGGTCTCGGTCATCGTGCAAGTGATCAGCTACAAGCTGACCGGGCGCCGCGTCTTCCGCATGGCGCCGCTGCATCATCATTTCGAGCAGAAGGGCTGGTCCGAGCCGACCATCGTCATCCGCTTCTGGATCATCGCTGCGATCCTGGCGATCGCCGGCCTCGCGACGTTGAAACTGCGATAGGGAAGCTTCGGCAGGTTGGTCATGATTGTCGTCGACAGCTTTCGCGGGCGGCCGGTCGGTGTGCTGGGGCTCGCCAAATCGGGGCGCGCCGCGATCGACGCGCTCGCCGCCGGCGGGGCCAAGGTCCTCGCCTGGGACGACAATGCGAAAGTGCGCGAGGCTCTGGCCACGGAACTGCCGCTGTATGATCTGACGGCGGCCGACTGGCGCAACATTCCGGCCCTGGTGCTGTCGCCCGGCATCCCGCACAGCTTTCCCGAGCCGCATCCGGCCGTGTTGCGGGCGCGCGAGGCCGGCGCCGAGATCGTCGGCGACCTCGAACTCCTGGGCCGCGCTCAGCCGGACGCCCGCTATGTTGGAATAACCGGTACAAATGGCAAATCGACGACGACCGCCCTAATCGGCCACATCCTCGCGAGCGCCGGACGACCGGTCGAGGTCGGCGGCAATCTCGGCACGCCGGCCCTGTCTTTTGCGCCGCTCGGCCGTGATGGGACCTATGTCATCGAGGCCAGCTCGTTCCAGCTCGAGCTGATCGCCGCGCTCGCTTTCGATGTCGCGATTTTGCTCAACATCACTCCCGACCACCTCGACCGGCACGGCTCGATGGAGGGGTATATCGCCGCCAAGCGGCAGATCTTCGCGCGCCAGACCGATAAATCCACCGCGATCATCGGGGTCGATGATGCGATCTGCCGCGATCTCTGCGAGGAATTGCGGCGCGGCGGTCCCGCGCGGGTCGTGCCGATCTCCGTGTTGCAGCCGGTTTCCGGCGGGGTTTACGTCGATCAAGGCTGGCTCGTCGCCGCGATGGAGGGCACACCGCACCGCGTCCTCGAGCTCGGGCTCGCCGAGCGGTTGCCCGGCGCGCACAACTGGCAGAACGCCTGCGCTGCCTATGCCGCCGCCCGCGCCTGCGGCATCGATAGCGCCGTTGCGACGGCCGCGATCTGCTCCTTCCCGGGCCTTGCGCACAGACAAGAATTGGTAGGGACGATAGACGGTATACGCTATATAAACGATTCAAAGGCCACCAACGCGGACGCTACCGAAAAGGCGCTGCTGTGCTACCCGGCGATCTACTGGATCGCCGGTGGGCTGCCGAAAGCGGGTGGGATCACGCCGCTCGCGCCGCATTTTGGGCGGCTGCGGCACACCTTTCTGATCGGCCAAGCGACCGAGGAGTTTGCCGTTACGCTCGAGGGCACGGTCCCGTTCACCCCGGCCTGCGCCTCCTACGACCAGTTCAAGAATTTCGAAGAACGCGGCGATATGTTTCGCCGCCTCGTCACCGCGCTGGGGGCGACATCCGCATCATGATGTTCGCGCGCATCGACCAGAGTCCGGTAGCGCGCTGGTGGTGGACGGTCGACCGCTGGAGCCTCGGCGCGCTGGCGCTGCTGCTCGGCTTTGGAACACTGATGAGCTTGGCGGCGAGCCCCGCGGTCGCCGAGCGGCTCGGCTATGCGCCATTGCATTTCGCCGAGCGGCACATGGTCGTCGTGCCGCTGGCGCTGGCGATCATGCTGGGCGTCTCATTGCTCGGGCCGAGGCAAGTGCGGCGCGTCGCGTTGATCGGCTTTGCGGTCGCGCTCGTGGGTGTCGTGCTGACGTTTGTGATCGGCGCGGAGATCAAGGGGGCGCGGCGCTGGATTAATCTGCCCGGCCTGTCGCTGCAGCCTTCCGAGTTCCTGAAGCCGTGCTTCACGATCGTTGCGGCCTGGCTGTTCGCCGAGCAGAAGCAGCAGCCGCGCTTTCCTGGCAATGCGATTTCGATCGCGCTGTTTCTCGCGATCGTGCTGATGCTCGTGAAGCAGCCCGATCTCGGTATGGCGGTTGTCGTCGCGGTTGTCTGGTTCGCGCAATTCTTTATGGCCGGGCTACGCCTCTACTGGGTAGCCGCGGGTACCCTGGTCGGGCTCGGTGGCGGCGTCGGCGCCTATCTGTGGCTGCCGCATGTGACGAGCCGCATCAACCGCTTCCTCGATCCGGCGGCGGGCGACAGCTATCAGGTCAACCGCTCGCTCGAAGCGTTCGCCAATGGCGGGCTGTGGGGCCGCGGGCCGGGCGAAGGGACCGTCAAAGACGTGCTGCCGGACGCACATGCGGATTTTGTCTTTGCCGTCGCCGGCG
>VAZF01000226.1 GCA_005888425.1 Alphaproteobacteria bacterium | reverse complement strand
GGCGGCGGCTCGGCGGGAGCGAAGTGTGACCGCCGGTTCTGAACTCAATTTTGTGTTGGCGGCCGGCGGCACCGGCGGCCATCTGTTCCCGGCCGAGGCCTTGGCGCGCGAACTCGTGCGCCAGGGCGGTCGGGTGCATCTCGCGACCGACCGACGCGCCGACGCCTTTGCCGAAAAGGTCCCCGGGGTCACCGTCTGTCAGGTGCGGGCGGGCCGGTTTGGCGGCGGGCCCCTGCATCTGGCCTATGGCGTCGCCGAGATGGCGCTCGGCATCGTGCAGGCGCGACGGTTGTTGCGCTGCCTCGCCCCGGATGTTGTCGTCGGGTTT
>VAZF01000775.1 GCA_005888425.1 Alphaproteobacteria bacterium | reverse complement strand
CGCAGGAGATGATCACGCCGTGCAGCGCGATGTAACGCTGGCGTAGAGGGTGCAGAACAATGCCGCGAACGGCGTTGATGCCGGACACGACGGCGCCCCCGGAGCCGTAGACATCGATCGACCAGCCCTTGGCGAAGGCTTCGTTCTCGGCCTCCTGAAAGCACGAGGTCTGCGTGCCGGCGCAATCGACGAGCGTGCCGTCCGGCCGGTGCGCGAGCCATGGCACGGTCGGCGAGAAGGGCTGGTCCGGCGCCGGCGACAGCGTGATGCGCCCAATCGCCGCCGTCGCCGGCACGCCCGCTTTGGCTTGCGGCGGCGCCGGCTGCTCTGCGCGCTGCGCGGCGGCCGGCGCGGCGCTTAGCGCAAGCAGCGTCGCCGCGATCAGGACGGATCGGCGAGCACGCGGCCCAGCCCCCACCCGTCCGCTTCGCGGACTTCCCTCCCCCGCTTGCGGGGGAGGGTTTCTTGACGAGGAGCAGCAGATCAATACGGGCTGGAGCTGGCGCCGGGCTTTGGGGCGTCCTTCATCTCGGCGACCGCCGCCTGGCCACCCAATGTCATAAAGCGGTTGTCGCCGCCGACCGTGACAAAGGTAAAGCCCATCTCGATCGCCTTCTTGGCATAGCTCGCCGCGCCGCAATGCAGACCGGGCTGAACCTTGTGCCGCCGGCACGCATCGACGACTTTTTTCAGTGCGTCCATCATCCATTGATCGGGCTTGTCGCCGCCGGGGGCATAGCCGTGGGAGATCGACAGGTCTGAGGGGCCGACATAGACCGCGTCGAGACCCTTCACGGAAAGGATCTGATCGAGATTTTCCATCGCCTCGACAGTCTCGATCATGCCGAAGGCGATAACGATGTCGTTGGCCTTGGCGTGGTAGTCGGCGCCGCCATAGAGGGACGCGCGGATCGGCCCCGAGCTGCGGCTGCCGAGCGGGGCGTAGCGCATCGAGCTGACGAATTTCTCGGCTTCGGCGCGGTTGTTGATCATCGGGCAGACGATGCCATAGGCGCCGGCGTCGAGCGCCTTCTGGATGTGCGCCGGATCGTTCCACGGCACCCGCACCAGGGGGGTCGTGTTCGATGTCGAGATGCCCTGCAGCATCGTCACCATGACCTGGTAGTCGATCAGGCCGTGTTGCATGTCGACCACCAGCGAGTCCCAGCCCATATGGGCCATGACCTCGGCCGACCAGCTGGAGGGAATGCCGCACCAGCTGTTGATGACGGCCTTGCCGTCGGCCCAAATCTCCCGAATTCGGTTCGCCCGCGCCATCCTATCCTCCATCGCGCCTTATTGAGTTGGGCCGATCCCGCCAGCTAGCGGTTCGGAAGTCAAGCCGGGCCATTCAGCCGTGCCTCTCCGCCGCGGAAGCCCGACCCGCCAGAAAGGAAAGATTAATGCAAATGCGGTAGAGACCATCCGGCTGGCGCGACATCCGTTCGGCGCAGCGGGCCAATGATCATGGACATTAAAGATACAAGGCTACGCCGACTGTACGAGTACTGGCTGCAGCACAAAGGCGGCCGGCGCTTTCCATCGCGCCGCGATATCGATCCCGTCGAGATCCGCTACGTCCTCGGCTGGGTCATGCTAATCGATGCGCTGCGCGACCCCGTTCGGTTCCGCGTGCGGCTGCATGGAACCGGCATGGCCGCCGAGGCGCATTACGACCTCACGGGCAAGTTCATCGACGAGCTGCCCCACCCGGAATACCGGGAATATGCGATCGGCCAGTGCAAGCGCCTCATCGCGAGCGGCGAACCGCTGCTCGTGCACCACAACCGGATGCTCGATCTACGGTCCCGGAATTATGAGGCGCTGTGGCTGCCGTTCTCCGAGGATGATTGCACGGTCACGACGCTGCTCTGCGCGCTGATTTACGATTCCGAGCAGCCGCAGCGATCCGAGTCGATGCGGCATGCCTCACCTATCCGGGTGTTGCTCGGTTCGCCCTAACCCCCTCCCCGCCCGCGTTTCGACCCGATGAGCGGGGCGGCGTGGGTCAGTTCAGCACGTCGCGGTTCACGACATTGTCGCGGTTGGGCTTGCCGTCGAAGATCGAAAGGATGTTCTGCACCGCGACCACCGCCATGCGGTCGACCGCCTCGCGCGTGACGCCGGCGACATGCGGCGCCGCGATGAAGTTGGGCAGGGTCAGGAGCGGGTTGTCGTTCGGCGTCGGCTCCTCGACAAAGACGTCGAGCGCGGCGCCGGCGATGCGTTTGTCCTTCAATGCAT
>VAZF01000776.1 GCA_005888425.1 Alphaproteobacteria bacterium | reverse complement strand
AGGTCATGCCCGCCTTCGCGGAGTAGCTCACTCGGCGCCGGACGCCGGGCCGGGACCGCTCATCAAATCGGCGAGTGCATGGCCGATCCACACGGCCACCAGACACAGCACGACCGACAGCAGGACATTGCCGCTCGCTTCGAGCCACCGCCCGAACCGCGCCAGCTCCAATGTCTGCAAACTGAAGGCGGAGAAGGTCGTGAACCCGCCGCACAGCCCGACCATGACAAACGCGCGAAGCTCAAACGAAACCGGCCATCGGTGCGCCGTAACGGTGCCGAAAAACCCGATGACGAACGACCCGGTGATATTGATCAGGATCGTCCCCCAGGGGAATTGCGGGCCGAGCAGGATCGCCACAAACCCGGTCAGGCAATACCGCGCGACGCCGCCGAGCGCGCTGCCAATCGCAACCCAGAAATACGACCACCACCCCACCCGCCAGCCCCCTTTGTCTCCGGTTCGCGGAGCCGGCGCTACAACTCTCGAGGATCAGAGATCGGCGTAGACGTGCGTCTCGGCCCGATTGGTAGTTGTTGACGCGCGGCTTCCAGGCGCGCTTGCGCTCCGCCAATTCGCTGTCCGACAGCGCCACGTCGATCGTGCCGGCGACCGCGTCGATCGTGATCTTGTCGCCATCGCGCAACAGCGCGATCGGGCCGCCGGCCGCCGCCTCGGGGCCGACATGGCCGATGCAGAAACCGTGCGTTGCGCCGGAGAAGCGGCCATCGGTGATCAGCGCGACCTTCTCGCCGACCCCCTGACCGTAGAGCGCCGCCGTCGTCGACAGCATCTCGCGCATTCCGGGTCCGCCCTTCGGCCCCTCGTAGCGGATGACGATGACATCGCCTTCCTTGTAGCGGCGCTTATCGACCGCCTCGAACGCGTCCTCCTCGCAATCGAAGCACAGCGCGGTGCCCTCGAAGCGCACGGTCTTCATGCCGGCGACCTTCACGATCGCGCCGCCGGGCGCCAGATTGCCCTTCAGCGCGACCAAGCCACCGGTCGGCGCGAGCGGCTTCGAGGTCGTGCGGACGACATCCTGTCCGCTCGGGAATTTCACATTCGCCAGGTTTTCGGCGATCGTCTTGCCGGTCACCGTCAAGCAGTCGCCGTGCAGATAGCCGCCCTCCAAGAGCGCCTTCATCAAGACCGGGACGCCGCCGATATCGTGCAGATCCTTCATGACATAGCGCCCGCCCGGCTTCAGATCGGCGATGTAAGGCGTGCGCTTCGCGATCTCGCCGAAATCGTGCAGGTCGAACTCGATGCCGACCTCGTTCGCGATCGCCGGGATGTGCAGCCCGCCATTGGTCGAGCCGCCGGCCGCCGCGATGATCGTCACAGCGTTCTCGATCGCCTTCCTCGTGACGATGTCGCGGGGCCGGATGTTGCGCCGGACGAGTTCCATGACGGCTTCACCCGACGCCTCGGCGTAGGCGTCGCGCGAGTCGTAGGGTGCCGGTGCCCCGGCCGATCCGGGCAATGCCAGCCCGATCGCTTCGGAGACGCAGGCCATCGTATTGGCGGTGAACAGGCCGCCGCACGAACCGGCCGAGGGGCACGCGGCGCATTCGAGCTCGTGCAATTCCTCGTCCGTCAGATTGCCGACATTGTGCGCGCCCACGCCCTCGAACACATCGCCGATCGTGACATCCTTTCCCTTGAAGCGTCCCGGCAGGATCGAGCCGCCATACATAAAGACCGACGGCACGTTGAGCCGCACCATCGCCATCATCAGACCGGGTAGTGATTTGTCGCAGCCGGCAAGCCCGACCATCGCGTCGTAGCAATGGCCGCGCATCGTCAATTCGACCGAGTCGGCGATGACCTCGCGGCTGACCAGCGACGATTTCATCCCCTCATGCCCCATCGCGATGCCGTCGGTCACGGTGATCGTCGTGAACTCGCGCGG
>VAZF01000047.1 GCA_005888425.1 Alphaproteobacteria bacterium | reverse complement strand
GAAGTTGGAGCCGGTGCCCGAGCCGTATTTGAACAGGCGCGCCTCGCGCACCCACAGATCCATGATCCCGCCTTCGTTGACGAGATCGTCGGAGACGGACTGGATGAAGCAGGCGTGCGGCTGCGGGTGCTCGTAGGCGCTTTCGGAAGCGCGCAGCTTGCCGGTGCGGTAATCGACGTAATAGTGACCCTGCGCCGGCCCGTCGATGCCGTAGGCCCAGTAGAGCCCGGTGTTGAACCATTGCGGCGAGTTCGGGGCGCCCATCTGGCGCGCCAGCATCAGCCGCAATTCGTCGAAGAAGGTGCGGGCATCCTCTTCGGTATCGAAATAGCTGCCCTTCCACGCCCAATAGGTCCAGGTGCCGGCCAGCCGGTCGAAGCATTGCTTGGCGCTGGTCTCGCCGCAGCTGCGCTCCCCCTTCGGCAGCACGGCGAGCGCGGCCTCGTCGGCGGCGCGGCGCCACAGCCAGGACGGGACGCCCTCTTCCTCGACCGCGGCGACTCGCGCCGGCACCCCGGCCTTGCGCAGATATTTCTGGGCCAGGATGTCGCAAGCCACCTGGCTCCACTCGGCCGGGACCTCGATTCCCTCGGCAGCGAACACGACCGACCCGTCGGGGTTGCGGATTTCGCTGGTGGCGCTGCGGAAGGCGACGCTTTCGTATGGATCCCGCCCGGCCGTGGTAAAACGACGCGCGATGTGCATTGGCTTCCCCCGAAACCTCAGGGGTAGCCCCGCCACTACATGTTGCGGACCCCCCCTTGTTGGAAACCAAATATAGCCTCGCCGGCCCTAGGCCGTCTACTAGATATGCGCATCGAACCCATTTTTGACCCAATTAGTGGATTTTGAGACACAGCCCTTTACCGCGGCTCGACCGCGATGCAATAGTCCGCGCCGCGCGACGGAAGGGCCGCGCGACGAAGGGCCGTGCGACGAAGGGATTGCCATGGGCGCGACGCTCGGGACACGGCTATTGACCTGGCTGAGGGGCGAGCTCGTGGGTGCCGACGAGTACGGCAACCGCTATTACCGGCTGAAAGGCGACAAGCCGCGTCGGCTCGGGGGCGGGCGCTTCAGCCGCGAACGGCGCTGGGTCATCTACAACGGCGAGCCGGAGGGCTCGAAGGTGCCGCCGGAATGGCATGCCTGGCTGCATCACATGGTCAACGAGGTGCCGCAGCCGCGCCAGCGTTACCCTTGGGAGAAGCCGCATCAGCCGAACCTGACCGGGACGCCGCAGGCCTACCACCCGCCGGGCTCGGTGTTGCGCGGCGGGCATCGCCCACGCGCCACCGGCGATTACGAGCCCTGGACCCCGGGATAACCCGCATCTTGAACCACGATCTCCGGGGAAGCGCGCCATGAGGGGGAATCTGATCGAGAGCGTCATGGGCGCGGTCGTGCTGGTCGTGGCCGCGCTGTTTCTGTTCTTCGCCTTCAATACGAGCCAATTGCGGGCGGTGCCGGGCTACGAATTGGTCGCCGATTTCGAGCGGGTCGACGGGGTTCGCGAGGGTGGCGATGTGCGGATCAGCGGCATCAAGATCGGCTCGATTGTCGGCGAGACGCTCGATTCGAAGACGTTTCTGGCCCGCCTTCGGCTGAGCATCGACCCGTCGGTCAAATTGCCCGACGACACGGTGGCCGAGATCGTCTCGGCGGGGCTGTTGGGCGACAAGTATCTGTCGCTGGTGCCGGGCGGCTCGGAGACGCTGATCCCGGCGGGCGGCCAGATCAAATACACGCAATCCTCGGTGACGCTGGAGAACCTGATCGGCCAGATGATCTTTTCCAGCAGCGGCTCGAAGAAGCCGGCCGAAGGCGAAGCGCCTTCCGAGCAGCAGGGCCAGCCGCAAGCCGCTCCAGGGGGTGCCGCGCCTAAGCGATAGCAGCGATAAGCCACGGGTCAGGGTGGTAAATAGGCGCCGCCGCGCGACATAAGGCGGGAGTGCAGCGCGGTGCGCCGCCTGCGCCGTTGAGTAGGAAAGATCATGGCCGAGAACGCGCTAGGAGCAGCGGGCGAATTTCCGGTCTGGCGGACGCCGGAGGGCGAGCCGGTTTCCTGCATCGAGAAGATCAAGGTGCTCAACGAGAACCTCGCTGAATTGCGCGGTCTGGCGCAGGACGCGCTCGAAGACGCGGTGTTGATGGGCTGCGACGAGCGCCAGGTGCGCGAGGTCTTGGCCGGGATCGTCGCCGGCCTCGTCAATCCCTACCGCTCGTGAAGCTTCGCGGCGCGCTGGCCGGAATAGTGCTGGCGGCCGGCGCGGTGGCGAGCGCCGGCGCGGCGGACATGATCCCCGAGCCGACGGCGCAATTGCAGGGGCTCGACAAGACGACAGCGCGGGTGTCGCAATTCGATGCGGCGGTCGGCGCGACGGTGCGATTCGGCAACCTGTCGGTTGTCGTGCGCGATTGCCGGCGCAGCCCGCCCGAGGAGCGGCCGGAGAACGCCGCCTTTGTCGAGATCTACGAGACGCGGCCGGGCGAGGCAAAGGAGCGCCTCTTCAGCGGCTGGATGTTCTCGTCGAGCCCGGCTCTGTCGGCGCTCGAGCACGCGGTCTACGACGTCAACCTCCTCGCTTGCAAAGGGCCGGGCGGCGCGCCCTCGACCCCGGCCGCCGCGCCCAGCACGCCGGCGCCGGCCGGCAAATCGCGCGGGAAGACGCCGCGGTAGCGCAGCGCCTCCCCCAAGAGGCGGTGATATCGGGCACGCGAGATCTCGATTGCGCCGAATTGCGCGAGATGCGGCGTCAGGAACTGGGTATCGAGCACACGGTAGCCGCCGTGCCGCAGCCGCGCGACCAGATGCACGAGGGCGACCTTGCTCGCATCGGTGACGCGGCTGAACATGCTCTCGCCGAAAAAGGCGCCGCCGAGCGAGACACCGTAGAGCCCGCCGACCAATTCGCCCTCGTGCCAGCACTCAACGCTGTGCGCCGCGCCGCGCTCGAAGAGGCCGGTGTAGAGCTCCAGGATCTCGTCATTGATCCAGGTATTGGGCCGCTTGTCGCTCGATTCGGCGCAGCCGCGCATCACAGCTTCAAATGCGGTGTCGCAGCGGATCGCGAACAGGTTTTGCCGAACGATTCGGCGCAGCCGGCGCGGCACGTGAAACCCGTCGAGCGGGATGATGCCGCGCCGCTTCGGATCGACCCAGAACAGCTCGGGGTCATCGGCCGATTCGGCCATCGGGAAGATGCCGGCGGCATAGGCCCGCAGCAGGATCTCGGGGCTTAGCGGGATCAACACGGTTAAGGGCCCAACAGGGGTGAGACGGAGCGCTGGAAGGGCCACAAGCATCCTTCGACAGGCTCAGGATGAGGAAGGATGAGTGATGGCATCAAACAAAGTTCCTCATCCTGAGCGCGACCCCGGACTTGCTCCGGGGGAGCAGTCGAAGAACGCATGATGGCGATCCAGCCCGTCCGCATGGATTCAACTCGGCGCGCTCAGGAAGCGCTCGAGCCAGTGGATGTCGTAGTCGCCGCGGCGGAAATCGGCGTTCTCGACTAGGCGCTGGTGCAAGGGGATCGTCGTCTCGATGCCGCCGACGACATATTCCTCGAGCGCGCGCCGCAGCCGCATCAGGCATTCTTCGCGGCTCGCGCCATGCACGATCAGCTTCGCGACGAGGCTGTCGTAGTAGGGCGGCACCTCGTAGCCCTGATAAAGCGCGCTGTCGATGCGTACGCCGAGCCCGCCCGGCGCATGGTATTCGCTGATGCGGCCGGGGACGGGCGGAAATCCGTCGAGCTCTCGGCGTTGATGCGGCATTCGATGGCGTGGCCGCATAAGCGCACATCGCTCTGGCGGATCGCGAGCGGCATGCCGGCGGCGATGCGCAGTTGCTCGCCGACCATATCGATGCCGCTGACCATCTCGCTGACCGGATGCTCGACCTGCAGCCGCGTGTTCATCTCAATGAAATAGAACGTCCCGTCCTGGTACAGAAACTCCATTGTTCCTGCGCTGCGGTAGCCGAGCTCCTGCAAGGCGGCGCAGGCGATACCGGTCAGCCGCTCGCGCGCCGTGCGGTCGAGCGCCGGCGAAGGGCTTTCTTCGAGGATTTTCTGATGTGAGCGCTGCAACGAGCAGTCGCGCTCGCCGAGATGGATGACATTGCCCTTCCCGTCGCCGAGCAATTGCACCTCGATATGGCGCGGCCGGTCGAGATAGCGTTCGAGATAGACGGAATCGTCGCCGAACGCGGCCTTCGCCTCGGCTTGCGCCAGCGGCAGCATGTGGCGCAATTCGTCCGGGTCGCGCGCCAGCTTCATGCCGCGCCCGCCGCCCCCCGCGGCGGCCTTCAGCAGCACGGGATAGCCGATCGCGCGGGCGGCATTCTCGGCAGCGGCGAAGTCGCGCACCGCCTCTTGTGATCCCGGCACGGTCGGGATGCCGAGGCGTTCTGCTGCCGCCTTGGCGCGCACCTTGTCGCCCATCAGCCGGATATGGTCGGGCGAGGGGCCGATAAAGGTAAAGCCGTGCTCCTCGACCGCGGCGGCAAAATCGGCGTTCTCGGCGAGAAAGCCGACGCCGGGATGGATCGCGTCGGCGCCGGTGATCGTCGCCGCCGACAGGATCGCCTGGACATTGAGATAGCTGGCGCGCGCCGGCGGCGGGCCGATGCAGACCGTCTCGTCGGCGAGCCGCACATTCATTGCCCGCGCATCGGCGGTCGAATGCACCGCGACGGTCTTGATCCCCAGCTCGTGGCAGGCGCGATGAATGCGCAGCGCGATCTCGCCGCGATTGGCGATCAGCACCTTCTCGAACATGCGCAATATCTAATGGCGAGCAGTGTCAGCCCCCACCCGTCTTCGGCTGCGCCTCAGACTCCCTCCCCCGCTTGCGGGGGAGGGTTGGGGTGGGGGCATGGCGCGCATCCGCCGATCACTCGATCAGCATCAGCGGCGCGCCGTATTCGACGGGCGCCGCGTCTTCGATAAAAATGCGCGTGAGGCGGCCCGCGCGCGGCGCGCGGATCTGGTTCATGACCTTCATCGCCTCGATGATCAGCAGCGTCTGACCCTCGCTGATTGTATCGCCGACACGCGCGAAAGGCGGCGCGCCGGGCTCGGCCGCGAGATAGGCGATGCCGACGATCGGCGAGGTCAGCGTACCGGGGTGATGAGCGCCGTTGGTTGCGGTTTTCTCGGCATGCTCATGTGGCGGCTCTGCGTGCGGTGCCGCGCCGTTGGTCGCGGGGAGCGCGGCGCCGTTTGTCGCGACGGGTGAGGACACAGCAACACCGCTCGGGCCGCGCGCGAGACGGATCCGCGTGTCGCCGACCGCGTATTCGATTTCGGTGAGGCCGGTCTCTGTGAGAAGCCCGGCCAAGGTGCGGATTACCGCGGCATCGGGGGCGGGCGGCGCGCGGCGGCCCCCTATCCTTACCGCAGGGATTTTCACCGCGCGGCCTCGCGCGGCTCCGCCTCGATGACGCTGGCGAGCGCTTCCAAGGCCAGCTCATAACCCTGTGGCCCGAGACCGCAGATCACGCCGCGCGCGGCAAGGCTGACATAGGAGATGTGGCGGAACGGCTCGCGCCGGAAAATATTCGACAAATGCACCTCGATGACCGGGAGATCGGCCGCGTTCAGCGCGTCGAGAATTGCGACCGAGGTATGTGTCAGCGCGCCGGCGTTGATGATCATGCCCTCGGCTGCCTCACGCGCCTCATGAATCCAATCGACAAGCTGGCCTTCGTGGTTGGTCTGACGGAAATCGATCGTCAGATCGAGCGCCGCAGCGCGCGCGAGACAACGCTGCTCGACATCGGCCAATGTATCATAGCCATAAGTTGCCGGCTCGCGGACTCCGAGCAGGTTCAAATTCGGCCCATTTAAGATAAAGACGATTGGCAAGTCCGGGCTCCGCGGCGGCCGGGCGCCTTATAGCATGCGGGGGGCGCGGGGCAAGCCGGGCGGGCATCGGTCGCCTTACGGTGCGCCGACGCCCTTTCCGCACCCGCTACCGGCCGCAGCGCGCGCAAGACAACGCTGCTCGACACCGGCCAATGTATCATAGCCATAAGTTGCCGGCTCGCGGACTCCGAGCAGGTTCAAATTCGGCACATTTAAGATAAAGACGATTGGCAAGTCCGGGCTCCGCGGCGGCCGGGCGCCTTATAGCATGCGGGGGGCGCGGGGCAAGCCGGGCGGGCATCGGCCGGCTTACGGTGCGCCGACGCCCTTTCCGCACCCGCTACCGCAGGACGTTAGTACGTGCTGGTTCGCGACGTTCCACGAATCGCGTGCAGGGTGACGAGCAGCACACGAAACGGCGCTGACCGAGGCATCCCGCCGCACTCCGCCGCTGCAACCGCGAACACATCACAGGCGCGTGAGGATGCGTGCCGCGCCTCAGGGTTGATCCGCGGGTGATCGCCCTCGCCTAAACGGGCGGGGCGGAGGGGTGTGGCTGCGTCCCCAATCGAGCAGCGCCTTCAGCACCGGGCCGAGCGCGCGACCTTTCGCGGTCAGCAGATATTCGGCGCGCGGCGGGTGCTGCTCGTAGAAGCGCCGCTCGACGACGCCGGACTCTTCGAGGCGCTTCAGCCGGGCGGACAGCGTATTCGGGCTGATGCCGGCGAGCGATTGCTGGAAATCCTGGAACTTGCGCGGCCCTTCGATCAGCAGGTCACGCAGGATCAGGATCGTCCAGCGCTCGCCGATGATGTCGAGTGTGCGGGCAATCGGGCACCGCATGTCATAGGGCGCGGATGTCTCGGGTCGGGCGGCCATCCCGCGACGGTAACCGGGTTGTGATCAATTTCATAGTGACTTCTATAAATATAGTCTCTATGAATAAAGGATCACCTCGGGAGGGATGAACATGACCGCTGCCACCCTTCATGCCGAGATCGGCTCCGCCCGCCAGAAATGGCCGGCGCTGCTGTGGATTGCGCTTCTGACGGCGCTATGGATCGCACTCACCTATTCCTTCCCGGTCATAGCGGCGAGCGGCGCCCCGAGCGCGGCCAGCCGCTTGTTTATTCACATCCTGATCGCGCTTGGTTTGTGGCTGGGGCTGGAGCGCACCGGGCTGACACCGGCGCAGCGGCGCAATGTGTGGCTGGCCGTGATGATACCGTTCACGTTGTGGCTGGCGGTTATCTGGGCGGCGGCGATCAACGGCGTGTTCCGCGCCGGGATCAGCCCGATCCCAATACCGCTGACACCGTTGGCGATCTTTCTTCCGGTCATCATCGGCGCGCCGATCTTGCTGCGGTCGCGGCGGCTCGGGGAGGTGCTCGACGCGATGCCGGCGACATGGCTGATCGCGCTGCAGGTCTATCGCGTTCTCGGCAGCGTGTTCCTGATCGGCTGGGCGGGCGGCACTGTGCCGGGGATCTTCGGACTTCCCGCCGGCATAGGCGACGTCATCACCGGGCTGCTTGCGCTGCCGGTGGCGATCTCCGTCGCTGCGGGCACGATCGAAGGCCGCAGAGCCGCG
>VAZF01000046.1 GCA_005888425.1 Alphaproteobacteria bacterium | reverse complement strand
GGGGCGTGTGCTAGGGGAGCGCAAGGCGCGCGCACATGTGTCGGATACACGGACAAGACCGAAATTCTACGAGCGGTCGAGCGCGATCAGCGCGAGCCCGGTCTCGGGGTCCTTCTTCTTGCGCAGATGCGCTGGGGGCTGCGTCAGGATGACTTCGAGGGTCGGGCGCACATGGCCTTCGAGGAGATGACCGCCGACGACGCTGCCGTCGGACTTCCCGAGCACGGCGTGGATGTGCAAAGCCGGTTTGCCGTCCGCTTCCGCGACATCGCCGATCAGCGACAACACCTCGACCTGCTCATCGACCGGGATGCGCTTATAGTCCTTCTTGTCCCAATCGAAATAGCCGATGACGGCACGCTCGAACGCGCCGATCGCGGTCAGCCCCGCGGCATCAATCTTCTGCGCGCGCACAAATTTCTGCAGCGATTGCATCGCCTCGTCGCCCGTCGCGAGCACGACGGCGTATTCCAGCGCATCCCGGCACCTCGAAATCGCCCTGCTTTTTCAACGGGAAGCTCAGGCCAACGTTCCGGCGAGACGCGGCTGCCGCGCCATGAGCGCCGCCGCGATGCTCGCCAGCGCCAGCACAAAAAAGCATTCGAGCGACAGAGCGTAGCTGCCGGTCCAATCGCGCAACACACCCGATAGGAGCGGCCCGGCCGCCTGCGCAAATACCTGTGCTGACAAGGCAATGCCACGGATCGCGCCGAGGTAAGCCAGCACCGCCGAGTGGATGCCGAGCATCGCGCCGGTGCCGAGCGCTATACTCGCCCCGGCCAGCGCCAGCCCGTAGCGGATCGGAAAGCGGCGCGGCATCATCCCGCAGGCGATGCTCCCCACCGCCGACATCAGTGAAAACATGCTGACGACTGTCGCGGCGATGGTCGGTGACAGCCCGCGCTCTATCAGATACGGCGCCTGGTGCAGGCTGACTCCGGCCTGCACCGGAAACACCAGCGCCGTGTAGAGCAAGACGAGCCAGAAGGCCGGGGTATGCAATGCCTCGCGGCGCGAGAAGGCCGGCTCGGCGGCAAGCAGACGTTCATCCGCCGCACTCCGGTCGCCTGCCTCTTGCCTCCCATCCGGCGACAAACCGAGATCCTCGGGCCGGCGCACCAGCAACAGCCAGGCCGGCACAAAGCCGATCAGCAATGTCGCCGCGCCGATCGCGAGCCATCCCGCGCGCCAGCCCTGTTGCAAGATCGCGAATTGCGCGAGAAGCGGCATCGCGACGAGCCCGGCTTGCTGTGCCAATGTCGCGATCGATGTCGCGAAGGTGCGCCGCCGCACAAACCAGTTCGATAATGCGCCGTAGATGCCGAGATCGAACGGCCCGGCCCAGTTCATCCGGGCCAAGCAGAACAGCAGATAAAAGTGCAACAGCGACCCGGTCGCGGACAGCAGCAACAGCGCGATGCCGTTGACGAGCACCGCGGCGCACAGCACCAGCCGCGAGCCGCGCCGGTCGAGCAAGGGCCCGATCAGCGGCGCCGAGATCGCCGCCAACACGCCGCCTAAGGATACCGCGCCGGAGAGCGCCGTGCGCGACCAGCCGAATTCGCGAACCGCGCCGCGATGAGCCGCGGCAGCGGCGGCGTCACGACCCGGGCGGGCAGCGGTCGCGGCAAATCCATCCCGCCATTCTGGCGGCTCGGCCCCTCTTTGTCCCGACCGTCCACCCCAAGCGAGTGGGTGCCGCTCCCGCCGGAGAGACGATGGTTGTCGCCGCGCGAGCTACTCGACGACGATGCGGGGCGGCGCGCGGCGGGCGGTGGATTCGCCCGAGACTTTTTCCCAGACCTTGGCGGCGATGTCGCGGAAGGTCTGCGCGTAGGGCGAATCCGGCTGCGACACGGTGATCGGGCGGCCCTCGTCGGAAGTTTCGCGGATCGCGAGATCGAGCGGCACCTCGCCCAAGAAATCGACACCGAGCCGCTCCGCCTCGCGGCGGGCGCCGCCATGCGAGAAGATATCGCTGCGCTCGCCGCAATGCGGGCACAGGAAATAGCTCATATTCTCGATGATGCCGAGCACCGGCACATTGACCTTGGTGAACATGTTGAGCCCTTTGCGGGCGTCGATCAGCGCGATGTCCTGCGGTGTCGAGACGATAACCGCGCCGGCCAGCGACACCTGCTGCGCCATCGTCAACTGGGCGTCACCGGTGCCGGGCGGCATGTCGACGACCATGATGTCGAGCTCGCCCCAGGCGACATCGCGCAGCATCTGCTGCAAGGCGCTCATGACCATCGGGCCGCGCCAGATCATCGGCGTGTCCTCGGGCACGAGAAACCCGATCGACATGCATTTGAGGCCGTAATTCTCCATGGGCCGAAGGATCTTGGCGTCGGCCATCTGAGGCTTACCGGTGATGCCGAGCATGCGAGGCATCGAGGGCCCGTAAATGTCGGCGTCGAGCACACCGACACGCAGCCCGTTGGCCTTCAGCCCAAGCGCCAGATTGGCGGCCACCGTCGATTTGCCGACACCGCCCTTGCCGGAAGCGACCGCGACGATGGCGCGGACGCCGGGCGCGATCGCGCTCTTGCCAGCCGCCGGTGCTGCTTGTGCCGGTGCGGCAGCCGGCGCAGCACGCCGCGCGCCGCCGGGCGGTTTCGCTTCGGCGGTCAACACCGCCGTGACCGACATGACATCCGGCAACGCCTCGACGGCGCGTTCGGCCGCCTTTCGCAACGGTTCGAGACGTGCCCCGCGCTCCGGCTCGACCTCGATCGCGAACCCGACATTGCCGTCCCGGATCACGACCCCCGTGACCATGCCGAGCGAGACGATGTCGCCATCGCGTTCGGGGTCGCGCACCGCCCGGAGCGCGTCGAGGATCATGTTTTCAGTAACGGGCATTCCCGGCTCCTGGTGTGGTGGATTTGAAGTTCCCATTAGGGGTGGCGGTCGCGTTGGGGAACTTCAAATCCGAAACCACACCAGACCCTTTTAAATTGCCCGTGCGGCTTTGAATCCGAAATTCGCTCAAAGCCTGGCCCCGAGACACGGCGAATTTCGGATTCACCGCACTAGGCTGGGGATGTGTGCGCATTTAAGCGGCCGGCCCCCACTTGACAACACCCCGGACGCGCGCCCTCTATCGGCGCACGGTTCGGCAGCCATTCGCTGGGGGGCGCGCGCTGCCGCGGAAGGGTTCGAGGCATGATCTGGCACAGTGACGGCGGCGGACCCTGGGGCACGGGGCCGCGCGGCGGCGGGGGTGGCGGAGGTCACGGCGGCGGCGGTGGCGGCGGGCCTTGGGGCAGCGGCCGCGGCGGTGGCGGCGGACCCCGCGGCCCGGTGCCGCCCAATTTCGAAGAGCTGTTGCGGCGTAGCCAGGATCGCTTTCGCCGCGTGTTGCCGGGCGGTTTCGGCACCGGCACCGGCGTCGCGATCGTCATCGCCGCGATCGTCGTGCTGTGGGCGGCGAGCGGCTTCTACCGGGTATTGCCGGACGAAGTCGGTGTCGTATTACGCTTTGGCGCCTACAACCGCACGACGCAACCGGGGCTCAATTACCACCTGCCGACGCCGATCGAGAGCGTGCTGACCCCGAGCGTCACCCGCGTCAACCGCACCGAGATCGGCTACCGCTCCGGCGAGAGCCGCACCAGCGGCGGCGCGCGGCCGGAAGAAGCGCTGATGCTGACTGGTGACGAGAATATCATCGACATCAACTTCACGGTGTTCTGGGTCATCAAGAACGCGCAGGACTACCTATTTCACATTCGCAATCCCGAAGCGACGGTCAAGTCGGCGGCCGAAAGCGCGATCCGCGAGATCGTCGGCGAGACGCCGATCGCGCAGGCGCTCGCCGAAGGCCGCGGCAAGATCGAGACCGACACGACGCACCTGTTGCAGCGGATCCTCGATTCCTACGGCGCCGGCATCGTCATCACCCAGGTGCAGATGGCCAAGGTCGATCCGCCCGCCCCGGTGATCGAATCTTTCCGCGACGTGCAGCGTGCCCTCGCCGATAAAGAGCGGCTGCGCAATGAGGCCGAAGCCTACCGCAACGACATCATCCCGCGGGCGCGAGGCGACGCGGTGCGTATCAAGCAGGAGGCGGAAGCCTACCGTGCCGAGATCATCGCCCGCTCGTCGGGCGACGCCGACCGCTTCACCTCGGTCTACCGCGCCTTCAAGGTGGCGCAGGATGTGACGTTGCAGCGCCTCTACATCGAAACGATGGAAGAGATCCTGAAGAACAGCAACAAGATCATCATCGACAAGGCGGCGCAGGGCCAGAGCGGCGTGTTGCCTTATCTGCCACTGCCAAGCCTGCTCGGCACAACACCCCCGGGCGGCTCGGCGCCGGAAACGGGGGCGGCCCAGTCCTCGACATCCTCCTCATCGACATCCGGTGGGACGCCGCCGGGCCGCGGCACGGCGCAACCCTCGATAGGACGGCGGCAATGAACCGGCGGCTTCTCGCGATCATCGGCGTCGTGCTGGTGGTCGCCGGCATCCTGGCGATGAGCTCGTTCTTCACCGTCGACCAGACCGAGCAGGCGCTGGTGCTGCAATTCGGCCAGCCGCGGCGCGTCATTCGCGAGCCGGGGCTATGGGTCAAGCGGCCGTTTGTCGAGAACGTCATCCTCTACGACACCCGCGTCCTCGATTTCGAGCCGCCTCACGAAGAGGTCATCGTCTCGGACCAGAAACGCCTCGTCGCCGACACCTATACCCGCTATCGGATCGTCAACCCGCTCCAGTTTTATCAGACGGTCGGCTCGGAAGCCGGGGTGCGCGCCCGCCTCTCGGCGCTCGTCAGCGGCAGCCTGCGCCGCGTTCTCGGCAGTGTCACGCTGAACGACGTCCTGTCGAACAAGCGGGCCGCGATCATGGTGCAGATCCGCGACGACGTCGCGGTGCAAGCCAAGGATTTCGGAATCGATGTTGTCGATGTGCGGCTGCGGCGCGCCGATCTGCCGGAAGAGAACAGCCAGGCGATCTATGCCCGCATGCAGTCCGAGCGCGAGCAGCAGGCGCGGCAATATCGCGGCGAGGGCGCCGAAGCAGCCCAGAATGTACGCGCCAATGCCGAACGCGAGCGCACCGTCATCCTAGCCGAGGCGCAGCGCGATGCGCAGCGGGTGCGCGGCGACGGCGATGGTCAATCGATCAAGATCTATGCCGATGCGTTTGGGCAAGACAAAGAATTCTTTGCCTTCTATCGCTCGCTGCAGGCCTATCGCGATGCGCTGAACGGCAAGGACACCTCGTTCATCTTGTCGCCGGAAGGCAATTTCTTCCGCTTCTTTGGCGGCTGGACGGGCGAGGCCGCCACGGCCGGAGCGCCGCATGGTACGCCGCCGCGAGCCGCGAACCCGGCAACCGGCGGCGCCGGCGCCGGTGCCCCGCCGCGGTGAACCCAGGCGTGGCCGACCGTTATTGCGGCGGGCTCTATGCGGCGGCGCGGCATGACCGCATCCGCCGCGATTGATGCGGGACCTCGGGACGGCGCTTGCCCTCGTGCTGGTCATCGAAGGGGTCCTCTATGCCCTGTTTCCGGACGGGATGAAGCGGATCGCCGCTCGGGCGATGCTGGTGCCGCCGCAGAGTCTGCGCATCGCTGGGCTGGTCGCTGCCCTCCTCGGGGTCGTCCTGGTATGGTTACTGCGACGCTGAGGTATGCGAGGCATCTGGCTTGCCGGCCGCTTCTCCCGTAATCTCCGCGCCCTGGTCCGGCGCCCTACCCGGCGCGCCCCGTTAGATGTCCGGCGCCGGCGGCCATTCGATCCGAGGAGTTGATTGAAGTGCTTCTGTTTTCGCTGAGCTTGCGGCGCTCTGCACTGGCCGCGGTTGCCGCGCTGCTGCTCGTCCTGCCGGCCGGAGCTCCGCCAGTCGCAGCGCGGCCGGCGCCCGACAGCTTCGCCGATCTCGCCGACAAGCTCTTGCCATCGGTCGTTAACATCTCAACGACACAGACCTTGAAGACCGACAAACAGAAGGAAAGCACGCCGGGCCGCCCGAAATTCCCACCGGGCTCGCCTTTCGAAGAGTTCTTCAAGGACTTCTTCAAGGATCACGACACCCCGCAAAGCGGCCGCCCCGAGGCGAAGCCGCGCAAGGCGACCTCGCTCGGCTCCGGCTTTGTCGTGGACGCAGGGGGCTACATCGTCACGAACAATCACGTTATTGCCGATGCCGACGAGATCACCGTCAAGCTCGCGGACAATACCGAGCTGAAGGCCGAGGTGGTGGGCCGCGACACCAAGACCGATGTCGCGGTGCTCAAGGTCAAAACGACAAAACCGCTGGTAGCCACGCGCTGGGGCGACAGCGACAAATCACGGGTCGGCGATTGGGTATTGGCGATCGGCAACCCGTTCGGGCTCGGCGGCAGCGTCACCGCCGGCATTCTGTCGGCGCGGCAGCGCGACATCCAATCCGGCCCCTATGACGATTTCCTGCAGACCGACGCGGCGATCAATCGCGGCAATTCGGGCGGGCCGATGTTCAACATGGATGGCGAGGTCATCGGCATCAACACGGCGATCTATTCGCCCTCGGGCGGCTCGATCGGCATCGGCTTCGCGATCCCGTCGAACCTCGCCAAGCAGGTGGCCGCCGAATTGGTGCGCGAGCCCGATCACACCGTGCACCGCGGCTGGCTCGGCGTGCGCATCCAGGCGGTGACCGACGAGATCGCGGAGAGCCTCGGCCTCGACAAGCCGAAGGGCGCGCTCGTCGCGAGCGTCAACGACAACGGTCCGGCCCAGAATGGCGGTATCCAGCCCGGCGATGTCATCCTGACCTTCGACGGGAAGCCGGTGACCGATATGCGCCATCTGCCGCGGCTCGTCGCCGAGACGCCGGTCGACAAGAGCGTGCCGGTGACCGTGTGGCGCAAGCGGAAAGAGACGCCGCTGCACGTCAAGGTCGGAAAGCTCGACGAGACCGAGCAGGTCTCGGCAAAGGAGGCGCCAAAAAAGGCACCCGCCAAGGACGACGCCCCGACCGTCAGCGCGCTCGGGCTGACGCTCGCGAATATCAGCCCCGAGATGAAGGAGAAATTCTCGCTCGCGGATGATTCGAAGGGGGTTGTTGTCGTCGATGTGGCCAAGGACAGCCCGGCGGCCGAAAAAGGGCTAAAGGCGGGCGACGTCATCGTCGAGGCGGCGCAGGAAGAGATCAAGAGCGCCGGCCAAGTCGTCGGCAAGATCGATGACGCGAAGAAGGCGGGCCGTAAATCGATCCTGCTGTTGGTCGAGCGCCAGGGCGATCTGCGCTTTGTCGCGGTGCGCCTCGACCAGAGCTAGAGCCATCGCTTTTCTCCCCTACGGTTCGATGATCTCCTCCTGCCGATAACCCTGGGCGTAGAGGATGCCGGTCAGATCGGCATGATCGAGCCGCCAGCGCGCAGCGGCGGCGACCGCGGGCTTGGCACGAAACGCAACACCGAGCCCGGCCGCTTCGAGCATCGGCAAATCGTTGGCGCCGTCGCCGACCGCCACTGTCGCGGATAACGGGACGCCCAGTTCCGCGGCCATTTGCAGCAACGTGTCGCGCTTTGTCTCGCGGGTCAGGATCGGCGCCGCGACCGTGCCGGCGAGATGCCCGTCGGCAATGTCGAGCCGGTTCGCCGAGACCCGGTCAAA
>VAZF01000045.1 GCA_005888425.1 Alphaproteobacteria bacterium | reverse complement strand
CATAAGGCCGGTCCAGCCGGCGTCGCACGAGCCCGTCGATCGCAAAGCGGGTCTTGTCCGAGATCCACTCCTCATTGACGTCCTCGTGGAGGCGCGGCAGCACACGCAGGATCTGCGCGCCGCGGGAATCGATGCGGATGTTGCTGCCGACCGCGTCGAGGACGTCGACCGACTCTGTCTTGCGCAACTCCCACGGCCGCGCGACATAGGAGTAGGGCTTCGAGGTCAACGCGCCGACCGGGCACAAATCAATGATATTACCGGATAATTCCGAGCCGAGCGCCTTCTCGATATAGGTCGTGATCTCCATCACCTCGCCGCGCCCGGTCGCACCCAATTCCTCGACCCCGGCGATCTCAGTCAGGAAGCGGAT
Source organism: Alphaproteobacteria bacterium (assembly GCA_005888425.1). Lineage (GTDB taxonomy): Bacteria > Pseudomonadota > Alphaproteobacteria > ATCC43930 > CGMCC-115725 > DATARH01. Next base: position 14,876 of record VAZF01000045.1, on the reverse strand, counting down.
GCAGCGGGTGCAGTGGATGCACCGGTTCATGCTCGTCGCGACCAGAGGCCCCAAATCCTTGTCGCGCACCGCGCGCTTGTTTTCCTCGAAACGGCCGCGGTCGAAGCCGTAGGCCATCGCCTGGTCCTGCAGATCGCACTCGCCGCCCTGATCGCAGATCGGGCAATCGAGCGGATGATTGATCAGCAGCATCTCCATAACGCCGCGGCGCGCTTTGATCGCAGTCGGTGAGTTCGTGTGAATGATGTTGCCGTCGGCAACCGGCATCGCACAAGACGCCACAGGTTTCGGGGATCGCTCAACTTCGACGAGGCACATCCGGCAGTTGCCGGCGATCATTAGCCGCTCGTGGTAGCAGAAATGCGGGATCTCGACGCCGGCTTGCTGGCAGGCCTGCAGGATCGTCGTGCCCGGCGTGACTTCGATCTCCTGCCCGTCGATCGTTACTTTGGGCATGCGCTATCTCACTCCGCAGCCTTCCGCGACGCGGCCGCGCGGTACTCTTGGATGCGCCGCTCCATCTCCGGACGGAAATGACGGATGAGGCCCTGTACCGGCCACATGGCGCCGTCCGCCAAAGCGCAGATCGTGTGACCTTCGATCTCCTTTGTCACCTCATACAGCATATCGATCTCGGCGACCGAGGCGTTGCCGGCGACCATGCGCTCCATGACCCGCCAGACCCAGCCGGCGCCTTCGCGGCAGGGCGTGCACTGACCGCAGCTCTCATGCTTGTAGAATTGCGACAGGCGAGCGATCGCCCGCACGATGTCGGTCGATTTGTCCATGACGATGACCGCGGCGGTGCCGAGCCCGCTCTTCTCGGCGACGAGGCTGTCGAAATCCATCAGCACGTTGTCGCAGGTCGACGCCGGCAGGCAGGGCGTCGAGGAGCCGCCCGGAATGACGGAAAGCAGATTGTCCCAGCCGCCGCGAACTCCGCCGGCATGGCGCTCGATCAGCTCGCGCAGCGGGATCGACATCGCCTCTTCGACATTGCACGGCTGCTCGACGTGCCCCGAGATGCAGAAGATCTTGGTGCCGGTGTTGCGCGGCCGGCCGATGCTGGCGAACCACGCCGCGCCGCGCTTCAGGATCGCGGGCGCGGTCGCGATCGTCTCGACATTGTTGACGGTCGACGGACAGCCATAAAGCCCGACAGCCGCCGGAAAGGGCGGCTTCAACCGCGGCATGCCCTTCTTGCCTTCGAGGCTTTCGAGGAGCGCCGTTTCCTCGCCGCAAATGTAGGCGCCGGCGCCGCGGTGCAGATAAACCTCGACGTCATAGCCGGAGCCGCAGGCATTCTTGCCGATCAGCCCGGCGGCATAGGATTCCTCGATTGCCGTCTGAAGGTGCTGCGCCTCGTTATAGAACTCGCCGCGGATATAGATGTAGACGGCGGTGCATCCCATGCCGGCACCGGCCAGCACGCAGCCTTCCAATAATTTGTGCGGCTCGTTGCGCAGGATGTCGCGGTCCTTGCAGGTGCCCGGCTCGCTCTCATCGGCATTGACGACGAGATAGCAGGGCCGGTCGCTCTCCTTCGGCATGAAGGACCATTTGAGGCCGGTCGGAAAGCCGGCGCCGCCACGGCCGCGCAACCCGGATTCCTTGACCTCGTTGACGATCCAATCGCGGCCTTTGAGGATGACCTCGCGCGTGCCCTCCCAGTCGCCGCGGCGCTGCGCGCCGGCGAGGCGCCAATCATGGTCGCCGTACAGATTGGTGAAGACCCGGTCGCGATCAGCGAGCATCGTCGCTCCCTCTGGCGTCGGCCGCGGTCGCTGGTACCTCGGTCAGCGTCGTCTTGCCGCCGACCGGCGCCGAGCCGTGCCGCCCGATGACCGAGCCGGGCGGCGGCGGCGAGCCGGCGCGCAAGGCGTCGATCAGCGCCTCCGTCGAGGGCCCGTCGAGGTCCTCATAAAAATCGTCGTTGACCTGGAGGACCGGCGCGTTGACGCAGGCGCCGAGGCATTCGACCTCGATCATCGAGAACAGGCCGTCTTCGGTCTTGCCGCCAATGCCGATGCCAAGCTTTTTCTCGCACGCGGCGACGACCGCGTCCGAGCCGCGCAGCCAGCACGGGGTCGTCGTGCAGACCTGCAGCAGATAGCGCCCGACCGGCCGCAAATTGAACATCGTGTAGAAGGTCGCAACCTCGTAGACGCGGATCGGCGCCACGCCGAGCAGGCCCGCGACGTAATCCATCGCGGCCCGCGGCACCCAACCGCCCATTTGGCGCTGCGCCAGATCGAGCAGGGGCAGAACCGCGCTGGCCTCGCGGCCCGGCGGATATTTCGCGATATGGGCGCGGGCGCGCTCAACGTTCACGGGCGTGAATTCGAATGTGTCCGGCTGCTGGACCGGAGGCCCCTCGGTCGTGTTCACCGGTCAATCTCGCCGAACACGATGTCCATCGAGCCGATGATCGCCACCAGATCGGCCAGCATGTGGCCGCGCGACATGAACTCGGTGGCCTGCAGAAAGGCAAAGCCCGGCGCGCGTATCTTGCAGCGGTACGGCCGGTTCGCGCCGTCGGACACGAGATAGACGCCGAACTCGCCTTTCGGAGCCTCGACGACCGTGTAGGTCTCGCCGGCCGGGACGTGGTAGCCCTCGGTGTACAGCTTGAAGTGATGGATCAGGGCTTCCATCGACTGCTTCATCTCGGCGCGCGGCGGCGGCGCCACCTTGCGGTCGTTGACCTTGACCGGCCCCGCCGGCATCTGCTGCAGCGCCTGGCGGATGATGCGCAACGATTGCCGCATCTCCTCGACGCGCACCAGATAGCGGTCGTAGCAGTCGCCGTTGCGCCCGATCGGTACGTCGAAATCGATCTTGTCGTAGACGTCGTAGGGTTGCGCTCGGCGCAGATCCCAGGCCACCCCCGAGCCGCGCAGCATCGGCCCGGAGAACCCCCAATCGGCGGCCTCCTTGGCGCTGACGATGCCGATATTGACGGTGCGCTGCTTGAAGATGCGGTTATCGGTCAGCAGCCGCTCGATGTCGTCGACCGTCTTCGGGAAGGTGTCGCAGAACGCCAGGATGTCGTCGGCGAGCCCGGCAGGCAGGTCCATATGCACGCCGCCTGGCCGGAAATAATTGGCGTGCAGCCGCGCGCCCGAGGCCCGCTCGTAGAACTCCATGAGCCGCTCGCGTTCCTCGAAGCCCCAGAGGAACGGCGTGATCGCGCCGACATCGAGCGCGAAGGCGCAAATGTTGAGCAGGTGGTTCAGGATGCGGGTGATCTCGGCGAACAGCACGCGGATGTATTGCCCGCGCAGCGGCGGTTCGATGCCCATCAGCTTCTCGACCGCCAGCGCGAAGGCGTGCTCCTGGCACATCGGCGAGACGTAATCGAGCCGATCGAAATAGGGGATCGCCTGCAGATAGGTTTTGTATTCGATCAGCTTTTCGGTGCCGCGGTGCAGGAGACCGATATGAGGGTCGGCGCGCTCGATGACCTCGCCGTCCATCTCGAGCACCAGCCGCATGACGCCATGCGCTGCGGGGTGCTGCGGCCCGAAATTCATCGTGAAATTCCGGATCTGCGGCGCTCCGGCAAGCTCGTCCCCCGGATCTCCGGCCGGTGGCTGCGCGGTCAGGCGGTCGCTCATGCCGCGCCCCCGGTGGACGGCGCCTCGTCCGGGCCGGAGGCCTTCTCATCACCCGGCAAAATCTTGTCCATGCCCTCCCAGGGGGAGATGAAATCGAAGCTGCGAAATTCCTGCTTCAGCCGGACCGGCTCGTAAACCACCCGCTTCTGGTCGTCGTCGTATCTCAATTCGACAAAGCCGGTCAGCGGGAAATCCTTGCGCAAGGGATGCCCTTCGAAACCGTAATCCGTCAGGATGCGGCGCAGATCCGGGTGATCGCTGAAAAAGATGCCGAACAGGTCCCAGGCCTCGCGCTCCCACCAGCCGGCAGAGCTGTAGAGAGCCGTTGCCGAGGCCACCGGCTGCTCCTCATCGGTTTCGAGCGTCAACCGGATGCGCTGATTGTGGGTGAGGCTAAGCAGATTGTAGACAACATCGAAGCGCTGTGGCCGGTCGGGATAGTCGACGCCGCAAATATCGCAGAGGACGCTGAACCGGCATTTCGGGTCGTCGCGCAAAAAGCGCAGCATTTCGAGCACTGCTTCGCGCTTGATGCGGCAGGTCAATTCACTGTGGCGGATGTCGCAGGACAACACCGCGTCCGGGAGCGCGGCCGAGACGTGGACGGACAGGACTTTGAGGTTGTCGTCCATCGCCGCTCTCAACGCTGGAAGCGGCGGGAGCGCTTGATCTTCTTCTGCAACAGCAGGACGCCGTAAAGCAGCGCTTCGGCAGTGGGCGGACAACCCGGGACATAGATGTCGACCGGCACGACACGGTCGCAGCCGCGCACCACGGAATAGGAATAGTGGTAATAGCCGCCGCCATTGGCGCAGGAGCCCATCGAGATCACCCAGCGCGGCTCGGCCATCTGGTCGTAAACCTTGCGCAAGGCGGGCGCCATTTTGTTGCACAGCGTGCCGGCGACGATCATCACATCGGATTGCCGCGGGCTCGGCCGGAACACGACGCCAAAGCGGTCGAGATCGTAGCGGGCGGCACCGGTGTGCATCATCTCGACCGCGCAGCAGGCGAGTCCAAAGGTCATCGGCCAGAGCGAACCGCTACGCGCCCAATTCACCAGCGCATCGACGTTCGACAGGATAAAGCCGCGGTCCTCGATCTCCTCGGTCGCGGCGCGCAGCAGCAGATCCTGCTGGGGGCCGGGGGGAATGACGCGGTTGGGGGGCTCGATCACTCCCATTCGAGCGCCCCTTTCATCCATTCATAGATAAAGCCGATCGTCAGCACGCCGAGAAATACGACCATCGACCAGAAGCCGTACACGCCGATATCGCCGAGCGCGACGGCCCACGGAAACAGGAATGCGACCTCAAGATCAAAGATGATGAACAGGATCGCGACGAGGTAATACCGGACATCGAAGCGGACCCGCGCGTCCTCAAACGGATCGAAGCCGCATTCATAGGGGGACAGCTTCTCGGAATTGGGCTGTTGGCGAGCGAGCAGGAACGAGGCCCCCACCATCGCCACCGCAATCGCGCCGGCAATCGCGAGAAACACCAGGATCGGCAGATACTCGCTGAGCAGGTCTTCCATCACGCCTTCGTTGGCGTCATCGCGGCCGAAGCGCGATGCGCGCACGAGCCTCTGTCAACACGCTTGCAACACCGCCGGACCAAGCTGGACAGATACGGATCCCGAATGTATCCGGTTAGCCCGTCCCATGCGCCCGCAACATGCGAGCGATGGCGGGAGCGACGGGGCTCGAACCCGCGACCTCCGGCGTGACAGGCCGGCGCTCTAACCAACTGAGCTACGCCCCCGCGACGCGATCGCGGCGACACCTCCTAGCTAGGCGCTCCAGGGGTGTCAAGCAACTCCCCGGTCGCATTGCTGCGATCGAGGCGACTGATTTCGCGAAATGATGCAGGCAGGCCCCTGAACGATGCGCGCGCTGTCCGGCCGGTCCGTCCTTCCATCGTGATTTTGCTCGGGTCGGCGGGCAGAGAATGCCAAGGGTTGGTGGGCGATGAGGGACTCGAACCCCCGACCCCCTCGGTGTAAACGAGATGCTCTACCAGCTGAGCTAATCGCCCTGAACCGCTCAGTCCGCCCGATCGCTTCGGCATTACGCCGTCGAGTGAGGCGGATGAGCACAGGGCCGCGAGCGCGGCCCGCACGCCCTCAGTTGAGTTCGTCGCGCAACCGTTTGCCGGCTTTGAACTTGGCTTGCTTCGACGCGGCAATCTGAATCTTTTCGCCGGTGCGGGGATTGCGGCCTTCCGAGGCGGCCCGGCTAGCCACAGAGAAGGTGCCAAACCCGACCAAACGGACTTCGGTGCCCCCCTTCAACGCATCGGTAATTGAGTCAAATACCGCATCGACCGCCTTGTTGGCCGCCGATTTCGATAGGTCCGCCTTACCGGCGACGGCATCAACGAGCTCGTTTCTATTCACGTGTTGCCCCCTAAGCGAGATGCAGGATGGTTGGAGGAAAATTTGCGCGGCGCCTGTCAAAAAGCGGCACGCGACCCGGTCAACCAATGAACATCAATGCGTTAGCACGCCCGAACGCTCTTCGCCCGACGCGGGAATAACCGGCGGCGGTTCGGACTCTTCCTCCCACGCGATCGGCGTGAGCGGTTTGGCGAGCGCGTGCGCGAGCAACTCGTCGACCGTGTGCACCGGAATGATCTTCAATCCGCGCTTCACATTGTCCGGGATCTCCGCGAGATCCTTCTCGTTCTCGCCCGGGATCAGCACGGCCTTCAACCCGCCGCGCAAGGCCGCAAGCAGCTTCTCCTTCAGCCCGCCGATCGGCAGCACGCGCCCGCGCAGCGTGATCTCGCCGGTCATCGCAATGTCGCGTTTGACCGCGATTCCTGTCAGTACCGAGACGATCGAAGTCACCATGCCGACGCCGGCAGAAGGACCGTCCTTCGGCGTCGCGCCTTCCGGCACGTGGACGTGGATATCCTTCTTCTCAAAGATCTGCGGCCGGATGCCGAAGGCGTGGCTGCGCGCCTTGACGTAGCTTTCGGCCGCCTGCACCGACTCCTTCATGACATCGCCGAGCTTGCCCGTCGCCGTGACACGGCCCTTCCCAGGCAGTGTGACGGCCTCAATCGTTAGCAACTCTCCTCCGACCTCGGTCCACGCAAGACCGGTCGTCACGCCGACCATGTCCTCGCTTTCGGCTTCGCCGAAGCGGAAGCGGCGAACGCCGGCGTATTTGTCGAGGTTGCGACGCGTCACGCTGACCCGATCGGACTTCTTCATCAGAATGTCCTTGATCGCCTTGCGGGTCAGATTGGCGATCTCGCGCTCAAGGTTCCGGACGCCGGCCTCGCGCGTGTAGTAGCGGATCAGATCGCGGAGCGCGTCTTCGCTGATGCTCCACTCGCCCTTTTTCAGGCCGTGCGCCTTGATCTGTTTCGGGATCAGGTGGCGTTTGCCGATCTCGACCTTCTCGTCCTCGGTATAGCCGGGGAGCCGGATGATCTCCATGCGGTCCATCAGCGGCTGCGGCATGCGCAGCGTGTTGGCCGTCGTGACGAACAGTACGTCGGACAGGTCGTAATCGACCTCGAGGTAATGGTCGTTGAAGCTCGAGTTCTGCTCCGGATCGAGCACCTCGAGCAGCGCCGATGACGGATCGCCGCGCCAGTCGGCGCCGAGCTTGTCGACCTCGTCGAGCAGGAACAACGGGTTCGACGATTTGGCCTTCTTCATGCCCTGCAGGATCTTGCCGGGCATCGAGCCGATATAAGTGCGCCGGTGGCCGCGGATCTCCGCCTCGTCGCGCACGCCGCCAAGCGACATCCGCACGAAGTTGCGCCCCGTCGCGCGCGCGACCGACTTGCCGAGCGAGGTTTTGCCGACGCCGGGCGGGCCGACCAGACACAGGATCGGCCCCTTCATTTTCTTGATGCGCTGCTGGACCGCGAGATATTCAAGGATCCGCTCCTTGACCTTCTCGAGCCCAAAATGATCGGCATTAAGCACCCGCTCGGCGCCCTTGATGTCGCGCTTGATCTTGGAGCGCTTGTGCCACGGCAGTGACAGCATCCAGTCGAGATAATTGCGGACGACGGTCGCCTCCGCGGACATCGGGCTCATGCTGCGCAGCTTCTTCAGCTCCGCCATAGCCTTGTCGCGGGCCTCTTTCGTGAACTTGGTCTTGTTGATTTTGTCCTCGAGCTCGGCCATCTCGTCGCGGCCGTCCTCGCCCTCGCCCAGCTCCTTCTGGATCGCCTTGAGCTGCTCGTTGAGGTAGTACTCGCGCTGCGTCTTCTCCATCTGACGCTTGACGCGATTGCGGATCCGCTTCTCGACCTGAAGGACGCCGATCTCGCCCTCCATGTAGCCGAACACCTTTTCGAGCCGCTCGGATACGACCTCGGTTTCGAGGAGCTCCTGCTTTTCGGGGATCTTCAGGCTGAGATGCGAAGCGACTGTATCGGCCAGCTTGCCTGGATCCTCGATCTGATTGATCGAGACCAGCACCTCCGGCGGGATCTTTTTGTTGAGCTTGATGTACTGCTCGAACTGTGCGACGACCGTGCGCGCGAGCGCCTCGATCTCCTGATGCTGCCCAGGCTTCTCGCCGACAACTTCGGCATGCGCCTGGAAGAATGCCTCGTGTTCCGTAAAGCGGACGATGCGCGCGCGCTGACCGCCCTCGACCAGCACCTTGACGGTGCCGTCCGGGAGTTTCAGCAGCTGCAGCACCGTGCCGATCGTGCCCACGGTGAAGATATCCGAGGTCGACGGGTCGTCCTGAGCGGCGTTCTTCTGCGTGACGAGAAGGATCTGTTTGTCATCCTTCATCACGTCTTCGAGGGCCCGCACGGACTTCTCGCGGCCGACAAACAGCGGCACGATCATGTGCGGGAACACCACGATATCGCGGAGAGGCAGAACGGGATAGAGCGCGGCGCGCGCAGTTTCAAACATAGGCCCTCTTCTGTCAGTGACCCTCAGCCTATCCTGAAAGGACGGCCGGTACGACAAGCCGTGTTTAGGTTGGCCTCCAGCCTCTCACCGTCAAGGCGGCGCAACCAGATGCCGCAGGCCGCCGGGACATGGCCCGGTAGCAATTACGCTGGAGTGCCGACGTCGCCGCGGCGATCAGAGTAGATGTGGAGCGGCTTTGCCCTCCCTTCCACGACTTCCCGATTGATAACGATCTCGCTGACCCCGGCGAGGCTCGGGAGTTCGAACATCGAATCGAGGAGAATCGCTTCCATGATCGAGCGCAGGCCGCGGGCGCCGGTTTTGCGCGCGATGGCCTTATGGGCAATGCCCCGCAACGCCTCTTCGGTCAGTTCGAGGCGGACATCTTCCATCTCGAACAGGCGCTGGTATTGCTTGACGAGCGCGTTCTTGGGCTTCGTCAGGATATCAACCAGCGCACCCTCGTCGAGGTCGTCGAGGGTCGCAACTACCGGTAACCGGCCAACGAATTCCGGGATCAGGCCGAATTTGAGAAGGTCTTCCGGTTCCAGATCCTTCAGGATCTCGCCGGTCTTGCGCTCCTCCGGCCCGCGCACCTCGGCGCCGAAGCCGATCGAGGTGCCCTGCCGGCGCTGCGCGATGATCTTCTCCAGCCCGGCAAACGCGCCGCCGCAGACAAATAGGATGTTCGTCGTGTCGACCTGCAGAAATTCCTGCTGCGGGTGCTTGCGCCCGCCTTGCGGCGGGACGGAGGCGATCGTGCCCTCCATGATCTTCAGGAGAGCCTGCTGCACGCCCTCGCCCGAGACGTCGCGGGTGATCGACGGGTTGTCGGATTTGCGCGAGATCTTGTCGACCTCGTCGATGTAGACGATGCCGCGCTGCGCCCGCTCGACATTGTAATCGGCGGCCTGCAACAGCTTCAGGATGATGTTTTCGACGTCCTCGCCGACATAGCCCGCCTCGGTCAGGGTCGTCGCATCCGCCATCGTAAACGGGACGTCGATGATGCGCGCCAGGGTCTGAGCGAGGAGGGTCTTGCCCGAACCGGTCGGCCCGACCAGCAGGATGTTCGACTTGGCCAGCTCGACATCGTTGTTTTTAGAGCCGTGGGCCAGCCGCTTGTAATGATTGTGGACGGCGACGGACAGCACTCGCTTGGCGTGGTCTTGGCCGATCACGTAATCGTCGAGCACTCGGCAAATATCGCGTGGGCCCGGCACCCCGTCGCGCGACTTGACCAATGTCGTCTTGTGCTCCTCACGGATAATATCCATGCAGAGCTCAACGCATTCGTCACAGATAAACACGGTCGGACCCGCGATCAGCTTCCTGACCTCGTGCTGGCTCTTGCCGCAGAAGGAGCAGTACAGCGTATTCTTGGAGTCGCTACCGCTGGACTTTGTCATCACCACTCCATCGCCGGGTCCTGCGGACCCGTCCGAGACGGGCTGACCTTGCCGATTCCGTGCCCGCGGCGGACCCCGGCAAGGGCTGACCGAGCCGTGCATTCAACCAGAACGCTACCGCCCGGGCCATCGAAGTATATGTGCTCCATTTGGATCAACAACTAGTTAAATCGGCTGCTCCCTGGGAGGATTGCTTTAACCATGCTCAGGCACGGAAGCCGCGCTCTTCCTCGCGAGTCGGCCGGGATTCGACAACCTCGTCGATGAGCCCGAACTCCTTGGCTTCCATCGGCGTCATGAACCGGTCGCGCTCGACCGCCGCCCCGATCACGTCGAGCGGCTGGCCGGTATGCTTAACGTAGATCTCGTTGAGCCGAGCCCGCAGCCGCAGGATCTCGCGAGCCTGGATCTCGATATCGCTGGCCTGCCCTTGGAAGCCGCCCGAGGGCTGGTGGATCATGATGTTCGCGTTGGGCAGCCCGAAGCGCTTGCCCTTGGCGCCCGCGCACAGCAGGAGCGAGCCCATCGAGGCCGCTTGGCCGATGCAGACCGTCGACACCGGCGAGCGGATGTATTGCATCGTGTCGTAAATCGCGAGCCCCGAGGTCACCACCCCGCCCGGCGAGTTGATGTAGATGGCGATGTCCTTCGAGGGGTTCTCCGATTCGAGGAACAAGAGCTGGGCGCAGATCAGGCTTGCAACCGCGTCATGCACCGGGCCGACCAGAAAAATGATCCGCTCCTTCAGGAGGCGCGAATAGATGTCATAGGCGCGCTCGCCCCGGTTGGTCTGCTCGACCACCATCGGCACCAGCGTGTTCATGTACGTTTCACGAGGGTCGGCCATTTTGCTCTCCTGAACTGCGGCCCAACCCGGGCGCGCAGACTGCCAAAGTCTATCACACCTATGCGGACGGGGCGCTTTCCTCCGCCGCCGCGTCGGTCATCAGCTCCTGCGGGCTCACGTTGCGCTCCGCGGGCTTCGCGAGCTCCAGGATGTAATCGACGACCTTCTCCTCGAAGATCGGGGCGCGCAGGTTGTTAATCGCCTCGGGGCTCTTGCGGTAGAAATCGATGACTTGCCGCTCATAGCCGGGGTGGCGGCGCGCCTCCTGGGCGAGCGCCTGGTTCAGCTCCTCCTGGGTCACGGTAATGTTATTGGCGCGGCCGGCCTCGGCCAGCAGCAGCCCGAGGCGGACCCGGCGCTCGGCGATACGGCGGTATTCTTCCTTGAGCTTCTCCTCATCCTCTTCCGAGGCCGCGGGTTCGCTGTCGGAGGCGCCTTCGAGCGCTGTCTCTTCCGGCGCGATCAGCGCGGCGGCATCGAGCGGCTCGGTGACCGACCCGGGATGCGGGGTGGCGTGGTGCGCCGCCGGCTCGTGTTCGTGCTCGTGTGGCTGTTTGGCCTCAGCGCTCGCGGGCGATTGGTCCGAACTGCCTTCCAGAGCGGTCTCCTCCGGCGCGATCAGCGCAGCCGCGTCGACCGGTCCTTCCGCTGCTCCCGAATTCGCGTCGGCCTGCCCGGCCACCATTCGCTTCCGGCCTTCCCTCTCGGCTTCGTACTGCGCCCAAATCGTGTTGAATTCCATCTCGACCATGCCCGGGGGTACCGGGAAATCGTAACGCTCCGCGAGTTTGTCAAGAAGGGCTCGCTTCACCCGCTGACGCGCCACCGAATCGTAGTCGCGCTGCATGCGTTGCCGCACCTCCTGGCGGAGCTCGGCAAGATTTTCCAGCCCGACCGCTTCCGCGAGCGAGTCGTCGATTGCCGCCGGCAGGCGCTGTTGCACATCCTTCACCTTGACATCGAATGTCGCGTCCTTGCCGGCGAGATCGGGGGCGCCGTAATCGGCCGGGAAGGTCACCTTGATGGTGCGCTCCTCGCCCGCTTTGGCCCCGGTCAGCTGGTCCTCAAATCCCGGGATGAACCGTCCCGCGCCGAGCTCGATCGAGACGTTCTCACCCTTGCCGCCCGGAAATTCCACGTCGCCAATCTTGCCGACAAAGTCGACGACGATCAGGTCACCGCTCTCGGCCGGGCGATCGACCGGCTCCGTTTTGCGCTGCGACTCGGCCAGCCGTTCGATCGCGCGGTCGAGATCCTCCTCGGGCACTTCGGCTACCAGCCGCTCGATACCGAGACCGGTGAAATCGGGCTCCGGCATGTCGGGCAAGAGCTCGATCGACATCTTATATTCGAGATCGGCGCCTTCGGCGGCTGACACGATCTCGACCCAAGGGAACTTTGCCCGGCCGGAAGCCGGGGATGCGGACCGACCGTCCAATCTCACCGAGCCTTCGGCTGATCTTTTCCTCGACCTCGCTCGCGGGTACGGTGATTTTGAACTCGCGTTTCAGCCCCTCGGCGCTGGTCTCGGTTACTTGCATCGCGGATTGCTCACCCTCTCAACTCGGCCCGGCCGCGGCGCCGCAGTTTGTGGCGAGGCCGCTGGTGCGGGCGGGGGGATTTGAACCCCCACGATTTTCATCGCTGGAACCTAAATCCAGTGCGTCTGCCAGTTCCGCCACGCCCGCGCTGACCGGCCGGGCGGCGCCTGCGCGCCGGCGGCGGGTTCTAACATACTCGTTGTGCCGAACATAGCCGGGCCCCTTTCGCTCCCCTGGCGAGCCCCGATTTTACGCCACGCGCGCCAATCCGCGCACCGCGGAGGAGGCAGCGACCCGCCCCTCGTCGCGATAAGCCTCGTGATTGGCCTCGATGTCGCCGAGCCGGTAGAGATAGTTGACCATGATCCCGGCCGATTGCTGCAAGCCCTTGGGCGAGCGGTCGCCCAGCCAGTCGAGCTGCTCGACCCGCGCGCCGTTGCTGAGATGGAAATGCGCCACAGGATCGAGAGCGCGCCCCGACGGCGCCCGCGCGTGCAATAGATAGCGCGCAGCGAGACGCAGCAGCGGCTCGCGCAGGGCCGCGGCAATCCTGAGGTCGTCCACCCATTCCGGTCGGTCGAGCAGGCGCAGCAGGGCATCATCCGCCCCGGCCGCGTCCATGCCAGCGCTGACCACCTCGACAGTCTTCGCTTCGCTCGGCAGCAACAGCGGGCCCTGTTCGGCCTCGGCGACGAGCCAGGCGCGAAACGCGGGCAAGGGCGACAGGGTCGCGAAGGTCTTCAGCCGCGGCAATTCGGCGGCGAGCGCATCGACGACCCGCTTGATCAGGAAATCGCCGAAGCTGATCCCGACAAGACCGCGCTGGCAGTTCGAGATCGAGTAGAAGATCGCGGTGTCGGCGGTTTGCGGATTGCCCATCGGTGCCGTTTCGTCGAGCAGCGTCTCGATGTTGCCGGCGATCCCGGAGACCAGCGCGACTTCGACAAAAATCAGCGGCTCGTCGGGCATGCGCGGGTGGAAGAAGGCGAAACAGCGGCGATCCGCTTCGAGCCGGTTTTTCAAATCGGTCCAGCCGCGGATCTCGTGCACCGCCTCATAGGCCATCAGCTTTTCCAGAAGCGAAGCCGGCGCATCCCAGGTGATGCGCTGCAATTCCAGAAAACCGATATCGAACCAGTTGGCGAGGAGATCGCGCAGATCGTCGGCGAGACCGCGCAACACCAGGTCGCCATTGGCGATCGCGATCAGCTCGGCGCGGCGGTCGACGAGAAACTTGACCCCTTCCGGCAACGCGTTGAACTGCCGCAGCAGCGTGACGCGCGGCGGCAGCAACGCGGCGCGCAACGCACGCTCCGCGGCGATCCGTTCGGCCGTTGTGTCCACCGCCGCCAGCCCGGCGCAGCAGCGGTCGACGGCGTCGTGGTCCGTATCGAACTCGCTGGCGAGCAACCTGAGGAAGCGCTCGCGCCCGCCCGGGTTCAGCGCCAGATAGGTGCGGCCGAGCTCGGCAGCGCGGGCCCGGGCAGTCACCTCGCCGCCACGGCCATCCAGACAGCTGAGCATCTGCTGCCGCAGCCGCGCGACATCGTCTTCCGGGAGATCGGGGCGCGGCGCGCCCGACAATACGCCGCGCGCCGACAAGGCGATCTCGCGCCAGGCGCCGCGCAGGTTGGCCAGCGTCCGGTCGAAGACGCCATCGAGAAAGCCGGCAGGCGCGCGATCGCTCATTGGGGATCCGCGTTCGGTGAAGCGGGAAACGAAGCTCATACCGAGCCCGGCGCCATGGCGCCAGTCTTCAGCGCGCGCAACGCGGCGGGCAAGCCTTCGACAAGATCCTCGGCGATCAGTCCCGGGCCAAACCGGCGGGCGGCGTCAGCATGCAACCATACCCCGGCCGCCGCTGCCTCGAAGGCCGGCATGCCTTGCGCGAGCAGGCCTGTCACCATGCCGGCCAGCACGTCGCCCGACCCAGCGGTCGCCAATTCGGGAGGCGCACCAGGGTTGATTGCGGCCCGGCCATCGGGAGCGGCGATCACGGTGTCGTTGCCTTTCAGCAGCATGACCGCGCCGCTTAGCTGCGCGGCACGGCAGGCGCGCTCCAGCTTGCTGCCGGAGCCGTCAAGTACTCTGGCGAAAAGTCTGGCGAATTCCCCTTCATGCGGGGTTAACACACAAGGCGAGCGAATCGCGCCAAACAGAACCTCTGCGTTATCGGCAAAGCTGGTCAGCGCATCGGCATCGAGGACGGTGCGCTTCCCGGCGGCGAGGATCGCCAGCACCTTATCGCGGGTCGCCTCGCCCAGCCCCGCCCCCGGCCCGATCAACGCCGCGTTGCGGCGGGGATCCGCGAGGAGGGCGCGGAATGCGCCGAGATCGCCGGCCGGCTGGACGATGATTCCGGTCAGCGCGGCGGCGTAGATCGGAAAGGCAGGTTCTGGCGCCCCCACGGTCACCAAGCCGGCACCGAGGCCGGCCGCGGCGCGGGCGGCGAGCCGGGCGGCCCCGGTCATCACCGCGCCGCCTGCAACGAGTGCGTGACCGCGCGTGTATTTGTGGCTTTCCGGCAACGGCCAGGGAAAATCGTCGCGCCACCAATCCGGGT